>JABDLW010000460.1 GCA_013001805.1 Saprospiraceae bacterium
CTCCCGGATGATCCCCATCATTATCAACTGAAATGATATTTCCGAACTCGTCAAAAACAAACTCATGAGTATTGCGTAGTCCATGAGCAAAAATTTCAAAATCAGATCCATCCGGATTGCACCGGGCGATTACACCTTCGTTGGGAAAAGACCATTCCTTCCCATCCTGGTCAAATCCATGAAATCCAATGTCCCCTATTCCCCAATATAATCGACCGTCAGGACCCATGATCAGACCAGACAAATTATGCCCGCCAAAACCAATGTGGACCTGAAAGCCATGACTGATCGATTCCTTCTCGTCCATAATTCCATCCCCATTGCTATCTTTTAGCCGCCATAAATCAGGAGCAACTCCGAGGAAAAGCGCATCATCGGTAGATAATACCGCTCCTGCTATATCCGTGACCTCCTCCTGAAATCCAGTGGCAACCATTTGGGAGAAGTCAGCTATTCCATCCTCGTTCCTGTCTTCAATCCGATACACCTGTTCGGACTCAACCAAGAGGTCGCGCCAGTCTTGTATGCTATCACCATTTAGATCATCTGGTTTCCCTATCTTCTCAGATGTTTCCGGAGTCAAGGTCGATCGTAAAAACGCTCGCCTGTCTTCAACATCCTGAAAAGAAATCGACGCCAACTCCCAGTCCCGGTGATTGCGAATATCAAATTCTGAACTGCGACGACGATTCGTGCGGGTTACAAACGCCCGGCCATAATCATCCATATCCAAAGCAACCGGATCTGAAAGTAAAGAGTCAGAAGCCCAAAGTGTCAGATTAAGTTGACTATCAATTTCAGCTGAAACCTGACTTCTGATTTCCAATGCCCGCTGAGAGGCTTCCGGCTCGCTCAAGCTAACTGGAGGAGCAATTACTGCAGATGTTGGATCTACCGTTTGACAGGATAATAGGGCTGCAATGAAAGCAAAACCCAGACTACGGGAAAGAAAATATTTCATATAGACCGCTGAATTCTCTGATATTTAGTGTACTGCAATATCCTCGTCATGTTCCCTTGCTGGGTAATTTCATGATTAACGATATAATTCCCCTAAATTAGTCATTTCGCTAAGTTTTACTTCATATGCAAAATGAAAACAGGTTTGATTATCTAAAATTGGTTCAATTCGCTACAGAGGTGCTAACGAGTGCCGGACTTAATATTTCTCGCAGTGGAATTGTGGCCCGAACCCTGGTGGCTTCAGATTTGATGGGTCACACCACCCATGGCCTGCAGTTATTGTGGCCCTATGCTAATCAACTGCTGGAAAACCTAATGACAAAAGATGGTGAACCAAAGCTAATTAGTGATAGCGGAGCCGCGGTAACCTGGGATGGCAATCATTTGCCCGGACCCTATCTCGTGGAAAAAGCCATAGACCTTGGATTGGAGAGATTGCAAAATCATCCGGTGTTTACCTTGGCCATTCAGAAGAGTCATCACATTGCGTGCCTGGCTGCATATCTGGAAAAGGTCACCGACCGAAAGAAAATCATCATTTTAGGCAGCTCAGACCCGGGCAATAAAACTGTGGCTCCTTTTGGAGGTGTGACCGGAACCTATAGTCCAGACCCGTTATCCTATGGTATCCCGACTCAGGGTGATCCCATCTTGTTTGACAGTAGTGCATCCACTTTGGCAAATGGTCAGGTTATGCAACGACACGCTCATGGGCAGATGCTGGATGGCGCATGGCTTATGCGAGCAGATGGAAGCCTAAGCGATGATCCATCTGCTTTCTTTGCCGATCCGCCCGCCACGATTCTACCCGTCGGAGGATTGACCCTGGGTTTTAAAGGCTTTGGTTATGGCATCTTGATGGAAGCGCTTACCAGCGGCCTTGCCGGATCAGGGCGGAAAGAGCATTCCGGTCAATGGAGTGCTTCGATATTTTTGCAACTCATAGACCCGGCTCAATTTGCTGGCACCCAACCTTTTATTAATGAAATGCAACATCTCGTAGACCAATGCAAGGCGAGTGAGTTACATCCTCACTTCGCTGAGATCCGTATGCCGGGAGAAAGGGCCCTGGCAATGAAAAGAAAGCAACAAGAGGAGGGGGTAGTATTGCATCCTGAAGTAATAAAAGGATGTGAGCGCTGTGCGGAGAAATTTGCAGTGTCTTTTGACAGTTATTTTAGTAATTAATGAACGAAGCTAAGGCCCAGTAACAGAAAATTAAGGGCACAGAGAGAAAATCTTTAGCGCAGATAGTTGGGAGTAAGCCCCACCTAATCCACCACCGGTGCAATCTGCTCTTCAGTAATCACACCACCCGGTAATTCCATGATCCGGATGTTTCTAAAATGGATTTCAGCTCCTTCTGCTTCCAGACACAGGTATCCCTTTTTCCTTTCTGAATTTCGGATCCCATTGACAAATTTTCCATTGATCGACAATTTAACGGTGCCATCCACAGCCACGACGAGGTACTTGTTCCATTCACCTTTGCCTTTACATCTTTTTTCCAGTGACTTACTGCGGTTGCCCCTGGGATTATCCGGGATGGCAGTCATGCCCATCGTTGGAAATAGTTCACCATGTACATAGGCATCCGTTCGGTCATGGATAGTTGCCCATTCCAGCTCGAGCATCTGTACTTCCATCGCCTTAGTGAGTGGTTCATCCGGACTGTGTTGTGTGCCTTCACTCCAAATAAATATGCCGGAATTGCCCCCGGCTTCCATGTGCTTCCACTCGATTTCCAGGATAAAATTTTCGTACTGCTTTTCCGATCGCATCACACCGATGGGTAAGCCACTGCAGACGAGAGTTCCATCAACCACGGTCCAGGTTTCCGGAGAAGTATTGACGTCCACCCATCCCGTCAGATCCACTCCGTTAAAAAGTGATTTAAATTCCAGCTCCTGGGCCGATAACCCGGTGGAAAGTATTACGAAACTTAATGCAAGCATGGCTTTCATAGAAATGGTTTTAATCTTACTAATAGCTAAAGATATCTTTTCCTGGAGACACTGCCTGGGACCTTAGTTTGCTTTCCCGTTTTTGGGGTAAAATAGTACCGGTCAACAGCATTATTCTCGGGGACAGATGTGCCGGAAAAAACTAAGTTTGCACCTTGGTATGAATACGATCCTCTCATTTTATATAAATTCCTTTAAAGGACTGAGCCGGGAAGTCTGGACACTGGCGATCGTCCTGCTCATCAATCGGAGCGGGATGATGGTGCTGCCATTTTTAACTCTTTATAGCACCAAAGATCTTGGATTTACTATTACCCAGGCTGGAATTGTCACAGGTATGTATGGAGCGGGATCATTGGCCGGTTCATGGCTTGGAGGCTGGCTCACTGATCGGGTGGGCTTCTATCCCGTATTGTCCCGGAGCCTTGTTTTAGGTGGACTGGGGATGGCATCACTTCTCCTTTTTCGGGATTTTCATGTGCTTTGCCTGGTTATCTTTTTGACCAGTACCATTTTAGATGCATCCCGGCCACCCCTGATGGCCGCAGTTTCTATATTCAGCAAACCCGAAAACCAAACCCGGGCCATTGCCTTGATTAGAATGGCGCTGAATCTGGGTATTTCCATTGGCCCGGCAGTTGCGGGACTGCTTGCCGGAACCTTGGGTTACGATTGGCTCTTTATTATTGATGGCATCACTTGCTTGCTGGCTGCCTTATATCTCATCAGGAACTTAGATCCTAGCCAGAAAAAAAGGCCGAAGCCGGAAATTCCGGCAACGGGAGCGAAACGAGCGTCATCTGATACGATCTATCTGCTCTTCCTCCTGGTAGCCGCAATTAATATCGTGGCCTTTATGCAGATCATGTCGACTGCACCACTTTTTTTTAGTGAAGTGATGCAGCTATCTGAGACACAAATCGGCTTGTTTTTTACATTTAATGGCCTCTTGGTTTTTGTATTTGAAATGCCATTGGTCTCTTATTCGCAAAGGATCTGGACTCCTTTCAAGAGCATGATCCTGGGAGCTTTGCTCATCGGGTTCGGGGTTCTGTCCCTAAATTTACCGGTACATTGGCTAATTGCCATAACCCTTTATAATGTGTTAATCTCTTTTGGCGAAATCATCAACTTTCCCTTTGGAAATAGCTTGGCCCTCACCCGCGCTCCGGCGCACCTGAAAGGGAAATACATGGGATTTTGGGCAATGATGTTCTCCAGCACCTTTATTATTGCGCCGGTTCTGGGCACCCGTCTCATTGAATATTTTGGATTTACTGTTACCTGGTTTGTGATTGCTGGTCTCAGTTTCATCAGCATCCCTGGTTTTATTTGGATTCGCAATAGATGGGATAGGGAGGAATGTCGAATGTCGAAGGACGAAGGACGAATAACGAATCAAAGTGCTGACCGACCAAAGGAGCGTCAGTAGACGAATCAAGGTGCTGACCGGAACGAAGCGGAGCGTCAGTACAAATGAAAATTCATCGTTTCTTCAAACAACGCAACTATATGGACCTGAATTTGCGTATTATAAGGTAAAAAACGAGTCGTTTGCCCAGCTCTTCCGAACATACCGAGCTCATAAAGCGTGCATTGGTCCAGGATCAGATGGCTCAAAAGGCACTCTTTGCGCAATACTATGGATATGTCATGTCCCTTACCCTGCGCTACATGGGTTCACGCGAGGAAGCGGAGGAAATGCTAAATGATGTTTTTATCAAGGTATTTGACCGGCTGAGGCAATACAATGAGAACTACCCATTTGAAGGATGGTTGCGAAAAATTGCCATTCATACCTGCATTGACCGAATTAGGTCACTGCGTAAATTGCCAGTACTAAGTGATCTAACCTCGTTACTACATACAACCTCAGATGAGCAAGACTTTATCTGGGACAAGGAAGTCGACATTCTACCCATCTTACAAGAACTACCACCGAAATACCGTGCAGTTTTCAATCTATATGTTTTTGATGAATATAAGCATCGGGAAATTGCAAAGATCCTTGGCATCTCAGAAGGCACTTCTAAATCAAATTATTCCCGCGCCAAAGCAATCCTAAAAAAAAGATTGAGTCGGGAAGTTAATGAAAAATCAGCCAGACAAATGGCATATTCTCTAAAAAGTCAGCGCTTGTAGATATGGACTTTAAAAATAAAATAATTGCAAAATACAATGCGGAAGTTACTCCTGTATTTGGGGATAGTAGCTGGGACAGCTTTATCGCGCATCGTAAGAAAAAGAAAAGGAGACCTTTGCTACTCTTTTTCTATTCTTCGATAGCCGGTGCAATTTTGCTTGGAAGCTTATATTTATTCTTCCCTTCTGATGAAATTATAAATCACCTATCCAGTATTCCTCTCATCACCGACAACAACGACAGTAACAGTGACAGGGATAACAACAACGAGAGCTTATTAAATACACCGGCGGTCAGGAATGGTAGAAGTATGGTAGCCGAAAATACCTTGGACAAACAGTTGCCGGCAACGCATGTGGACAAACTTATTGGTACACCTGAAGAAAAACGTCCAGTTCCCTTCAGTCTTAACCAAAGCTCCCATACACTTAATGCCTCGGGGACAAAGCCGACTAACAAGATTCCGGTTCGGGATAAGGATACTGAGGTACAACGCAAAGAACCTATTTCCCAGGAATCGAACTTCAGCAATACCAATCAAGCAAAAAATCAATCCGGAGTAGCTGCCGCATCTGACAAAGGGATAGCTAATGCAATCTCTCCCTCAGAAATAACTCAGGTTTCTTTTAAGGGCATGAAGATGTTGCCACGAAAAACACCAGCGATCAAATATCCGGAAAATAAATTATCCTACTTTTTACCAATTGAAATTGTGCGACAGGGATTGCTTTGGCAGCGCACCAGTAAAACCATTCATGTTTATAGTGGCCTATTGTTTCCCTTCCATGTCCAAACGGTCGAAGAGCAAGCACACCATTTTGGTGCAAAAATATATTTCGATCTGAGCAAACGGTTGCGTCTGAAGACCGGCACCGAACTTGCACGAATTAGTTTTCGGAGCAACATGATCAATCCGGCATTGGGAGTAGAGTCAATTGAAACTCCGAGTGATATTGTGACATTTAATAATGCTATTGTTGAATCGATCGATTTAAATTGGGATCTGGGTCTGGATGCGTTGATATTTACCCGTAAAAACTGGCAGGCATATATAGGTGTTTCCTATTTAATATCCACAGAGATTGGAAAAGAAATCGAATATAACTTTTCGGGTGACGATGATAGTGACGATGACGACGATCTTGCAGTATCCGTAAAAGATGCCAAAAAATACTTTGTTCCCCACATCATTAAGTTCGAATCTGGATTGCAATATCAGACAAAAGTGGGTGGTCTAAATCTATCTATCGGATATCCTCATCAACTATCCAAAACCAAAATAGAGCTCCTGGGCCAATTGCAATTAAATATTGGCTTCACCCGTCGATTCTGATCAACAAGATGATAATATTTCTTCACTAGATAATTATGATTGGACATAATCTTGCCATTTCTGAGTGAAATATCATCACCTCTGGGACCTGATATTACTCACATCAGAAAAACCAGTTAACAACGCAACTATAATTCCTGAAAACCTCGTATGGACTGATAACTTCCATTAGCAATTTAATAATTGCCTGGATTAACCTCAAATTAAGCGAGCGATATGAACCATAAAATAATTCTCCTATTTTTCATGACGACGATCTGGATACACGGAGGTGCTCAGGTAAAATATACATTAAGTGGATTGATTAAAGAAGCTGAGAGTGGAGAAGCTCTGATTGGAGCCAATGTTTTTATTCTCGAGCAAAATATAGGCACCAACACGAATAACTATGGATTTTATTCAATTACGGTACCGGCATCGGATAGTTTAACTGTTTCTTATAGCTATCTCGGCCATGAACCTGTCGTTGTCAGAATTCCATTTGACAAGAATAATTCGATCAATCTCGAAATGAAGCAGATGGTTAGTGCTTTGGATGAAGTCGTTGTAACTGCTGATCAGAATGATGACAATGTGAGTCGTGCCCAAATGGGCAGCATTGAAATACCCATAGCCAAGATCAAGGAACTGCCCACTATTCTAGGTGAACAGGATGTATTGAAAATCATCCAACTCCTGCCGGGGGTGCAGGCTGGTAATGAAGGGACCACAGGATTTTATGTGCGCGGTGGAAATGCCGACCAAAACCTGGTGCAACTCGATGAAGCCGTGGTATATAATCCAAACCACCTTTTTGGTTTATTCAGTGCTTTCAACACCCGGGCTATTAATAACGTCAATCTGATTAAAGGTGGCTTTCCTGCCCAATACGGAGGACGGCTTTCCTCCATCCTGGATATCAGTATGAAAGAGGGAAATGTAAAACGCTTCGGAGCGGAAGGAGGAATTGGTTTGATCAGCACACAACTTACACTAGAGGGCCCAATAAAGAAGGAAGAGGCGTCATTTATTATCTCTGGCCGTCGAACCTACTTTGATTGGATGATTAAACCCTTTCTGAGTAAATCAGTAAAGACCAACTATGCATTTTACGACTTCAATGCAAAAGTAAATTGGAAGATCGGCGAAAATGATCATGTTTATTTTAGTGCATTTAAGGGGAATGATGATGCACTATATTCGCAAGATGGGATAGAATACAACATTCTTTTTGGCAACCAAACTGGCACCTTGCGCTGGAATCATGTTTTCGGACCGCGATTATTCTTAAATACGTCGATCATTTCCAACCAATATTTACAGGATATAAGTGCCCTGCAGGACAATGCTTTTTCCAGCGTTATTTCTGAGATAAAAGATATCAGCGGGAAAATGGAATTTCAGTTCTACCCTAGTCCAGACCACCAAATCAAATTTGGGGGACATTATTTTGATCATAGATTTCGCTCTGCTGGTGAGGCGAAAGTGGGTTCAGGGTCTAATCAGGGCACCGACCTGGTCACTGATTCCATACCGGTCAAAAATATGAGCGAAGCAGCTCTATACATCAATGATGACATTAGGCTAAATGAAAACGTTTCAGCCAACCTGGGATTACGAATACCGGCCTTTCTTTCCAGTTCTGTCAATTACATTCGCATAGAGCCCAGATTGGCAGTAAAAGTTCAGCTCTCCAACAATTCCTCTCTTAAGGGATCATATACACTAATGAATCAATTTCTCCATCTTATTCCCAGCACGACGGCGTCAGTGCCTACGGATATCTGGATTCCATCTACTCAACACACCAAACCTCAGGAATCACAACAATATTCACTGGGCTGGTACAAAAATTTCAACAATAATCAGATAGAGACAAATGTGGAAGCTTATTACAAGACAATGAAAAATCAAGTTCTTTTCAAAGAAGGAAATCAATTAGTACGATCACTTGATGTGGATAATTTGTTGGTATATGGAAAAGGCTGGAGCTATGGTGCTGAATTTTTTGTCAAAAAGAAAACCGGACGCCTTACCGGTTGGGTAGCTTATACCCTTTCCTGGACAAATCAACAATTTAAATACCTCAACTACGGCAAGCAATTTCCTTTCCGTTACGATCGTAGACACGATTTATCCCTCGTGGGAACCTATGACCTGAATGAGCGCTGGAGTCTATCGGCTACCTTTGTATTTTCTTCGGGAAATACTTATACGGTACCGGTCGGCAGAACGCAGGTGAATCATGGCGGTTCTCTTTTTGAGGGAAATTACTTTATTTACCAAGCCAGAAATAATGCCCGGCTAAACCCTTATCACCGGTTAAATTTTTCAGCTACCTACAAGAAACAGCGAAAGATATTCAAGAAGCCATATGATTCTGAATGGGTTGTAAGTTTTTACAACATGTACAGTCGGAAAAACCCCTATTTCATATATTTTCAGGTTGATCCCAGAACCGATAAACCAACTGCCAAGCAGGTGTCACTCCTGCCAATCATTCCCAGCATCAGTTATAATTTTAAATTCTAAGACATGAAATATAAATTCAAAATATGTGCGTTATCACTGCTTCTATTATTGGGTGCTTGCCAGAAAGACATTGGATTTGGCAATATCGATACGACTTATGACCCGCAAGTATTTATCGAAGGCATTCTCATACCTGGTGAAACAGCGAAAATATTTATTAGCAATAGCCTGTCATTTTTTCATGAAAAAGTAAGTCCTCAGGAAATCTTTGCCAGGGGTGCCATTGTGGAATTAGTTTCAGAAAATATTTCGGAAAAATTGCAACCTGATTCCACATTCGATAAATTCCGATGTCGATGGACACCTTTTTACAAAGGACAAGAAATCATCGAGTACAACAAAACATACTCACTCAAAATTGACCTGGCCGGAAAATCATATCAGGCGTCAACCACGATTGACCAGCCCAAGATTAGTATTGACCGGGTTGAGTACGTAGAGAACTTTTACGATGTGTATGGTGGACACGATGGAGTAATCGTATATTTGAAGGATCAAGCAAATCTAGCCAATTTCTACCGATTTCAGATGGATCGGATCATCGACAATTCCCGGAAGCATGCTCACGTTTTAGACGTGGTCACAAATGACTGCACCCAGGAGGGAGAGCAATACCTGGTTTCTGATTTAGGAAGAACAGTTTTTAGTGACGGTCCACTGGATGGCAAAGAATTAAAAATGTTTATCGAAGTTTCGTTTGAATATCTGGAAGGTGATACTGCCACCATCTACATGCAATCATTAGATGCTCAATCGGCTGCGTTTTTTCAAGATTTAGACAATCAATTACAGTCAATCTTAAATCCCTTTGTCGAGCCTGTATTTCTGCACTCGACTATCGAGAATGCCTTTGGTGTATTTGGATCCGCTGTCAGGTCAGAACCGGTGCTGTTTGTTTACCCACAAGATAATCCGTAAAAATGAGGACGTGCATTTTAGATCAGATTCCGTATAAGAAGTATTTGACTGTCGTCACCTTGTTATTCATATATAGCTCCCTGATTTCGCAGACATATAGTGTCAACCTTAAAAATAACAAAGTTGAAATCTTAGGATCTTTTGCTTTTTGGTCCGCTGTTCAAACTTATGACCTCATCCGTCCCACCGAATTAATTCATGAATTCAAGGACATAGACCCTGCCAACCTTTGGACTATGGATCGGGGTATTATTGGCAATAATTCAGTGACCGCCGGTCAATACAGTAATATTACTCTCTTTTCGTCTATTGCCGCGCCAATTCTGCTATCCACTTTTGATAAACAATTGTCCAAAGAAGGATGGAGTATCCTTTGGATGGGCCTGCAAGGATATTTTTTGGAAAACGGCTTTAATCAATTTATTAAGATCATTACAGATCGGCCCCGTCCTTATATTTATTTTGCCGGAGAAAATATCCTCAACGCGTCGATTGATAAGAATAGTACCAAATCTTTTTTTTCCGGGCATGCGAGTACATC
>JABDLW010000461.1 GCA_013001805.1 Saprospiraceae bacterium
ATTGGGAGCATGATCTCTCCGGTTGGTCATTCCCACTTTGCTGGTATGACCCAGGATGCGATTTACCTCCACAGTATGATTGAGTACGGTCCATCGATCAACCGGGTCCTCTGACCCACCGGAAACCAGAAACGGACGTGGTGCCATCAAGGCATGCAATTCATGTAAGTTATGCCCATTCTTAACCAGGTGAGGATAAAGTCCCCGTGCAGGGTTGGATTCAGTAATCATGCCTCTTTCCCGCCAGGGTCGGGGGTGATGGCCAAGGTACCAGGGCTCCCAATAATTGATGCTGGGTCGATCCTCTTGCATGACAATGCCAGGATCTGACCAAGCCGCGCAAGCAAATTTTTCGAAGAGGCAGGAGGCAAACATAGCCCACTTTCCACCAAAAGAATGACCAACTACTCCGATTCTGGATGAATCTACCTGAGGGTGCAAGGCCAATGCTTGCCAGGCGTTAGCCGCTGCGTAGGCCAACATCGACAATGGTTGAACAGTGACGCTATCCAGTTTAGGATAGTAAAGTGCATAGGTTTTCTCTTCGGTTGCTTCAGTCGTGCCCAGTGACAGGGTGACAAATCCCCGTTTGACCAATTGATAGGCATAATCACGGAAAGGTTTATCGGTCTTGCCAATGGCTGTTTCAGGTTCGTAATACAAGGTAATTACTGCCGGCTTTCTTCCCCTGAGATGAGGCACAAGCAGGTAACCACGAGTTGATTCTTTAGGCGTCCATTGCAGAGAAATGGTGTATTGCGTATGGCCATTGTGCAAAGTAGAATCGAGATAGGTCAAACTTTGGTTTTGAATAAGGGGAGGCCACCCACCCAGGAGTCCCTGCCATCTGGTGGCGATTATTTTTCTCTGTCGATACCATGCATCAGCGGAGGCAACTTTTCGACCCTCTTCCCCAATGAGCGGTGATTGCAGGGCAGCAAAACTATCGCGATATTGAACAGGAGGCGTAAAGAATGAATCAATTTGGGCCCAAATCTCATCCTTTGACAGCTGATCTGAGGAAGTCTGACCCGGTGCGTGACCGGCCAGGGAAGCATATAATGCAATAAGCAACAGTTTTAGCCTTAAAACTACTCGATCATTCATTAGTTGAATTATACTTAATTTCAGTTACAATTCTAGCATTTTTATATAAGAACATTTGATGAGCAAACTTCAGAGAACCGATCGGCGTAAATTTTTGGAACAAAGTGCCATGGCCGCCATTTCAGCAGCCTCGACTCGATTTTCATTTCTTGGAGAGCCACAATCCACCCGGAAATTAAGGATCGGAATTGTTGGAGGCAGGTTTGGCAGGTCTTTTTATTTTCATGAGCATCCAAATTGCAAAGTTGTAGCAGTAAGTGATTTGCGACCCGATCGTAAAAAGGCATTAATGGAGACGTATAATTGCCAAAAATCTTATGACTCATTAGCATTGTTATTGAAGGATAAAGAAGTGGAGGCTGTAGGTATATTCACGCCCGCACCCGATCATGCCACTCATGTGATTCAATCCCTGGAAGCAGGTAAACATGTATTATGCGCGGTGCCGGCAGCTCTGACTATTGATGAGTGCAGCGCGATTTTGGAGAAAGTTAATGCAACAGGTTTAACTTACATGATGGCGGAAACATCGACGTATCGACAAGAGACGATTACGGCTAAAAAAATGTTTTCTGAAGGGAAATTCGGCACGATATTTCACTCAGCAGCCCAATATTATCATCCCGGATTAGAGGTATTATATTTTGAGACAGATGGATCACGTACCTGGCGTCACGGTTTTCCACCGATGCTATATCCCACGCACACCACAGCTTTTTTGATTGCCGTAACCGGAGAAAGACTTACGCATGTCAATGCCATTGGCTGGGGAGACCAGGATCCAATATTAAAAGACAATATCTACAATAATCCATTTTGGAATACCACGGGTTTTTTCCAGACTGATCAAGGGCATAGCTTCGTGGGTGAGGTTTGTTGGAAAGGTGCTCTTTTACATGGTGAGCGGGGTTCATGGTATGGGGATAAAATGAGTTTCCACATGCCGCAAAAAGGTATAGAAACGCATTGGGTTCATTTTACACATAAGCACAGCAAAGACGATGGTGGATTTTCGGTCGCGAATCCCGAAATGAAGATCTACGATCAGGAATCCTGGTGGAAGGAAGATCTCTTGCCCGAAGCGTTGCGACATGATAGTGGCCACGGAGGATCACATACATTCATCACCCATGAGTTTGTTGACGCGATAATAAATGACCGGGCACCTGAGATCGATATTTATGAGGCTCTGGCCTACACGGCACCGGGCATTGTAGCTCATCAATCGGCATTAGAGGGTGGTGAGTATATGAGCATCCCAAATTTTGATGTCTGAAAGCTGGTCTGTCATTTCCAACCACTTTATTGGACCATGAAGACTGAATGGTGGTAGCCATTTTTGTAAACTCAGGCCGGAGTCAAAATGCCCTCACTGTGTACGTAATCGTACACTTTGCGTTCGGTTCCGAACGATTTAATGATATCTAAAAATAGCAAAAATGTGTAATTGATAGATTATCAGCGAGTTATGTTTTCGGCATAACCATTGAATGAATATAGGCAAAGGCAAAGCTATGCGAATAGAAAGTCCAAAGACCATCCAATTCCTGCTCAGTATACCCATCATTGCTTTTCTTGCGGTTGTTGATCAGGCTGCCTGGACTTTGGTACTTATTTTTTCTGTTCCGATGCTTTTGGCTTGGTACTTCCCTAGTAAAGCAAAATTTCGCCAGCAAGATTCGAATCTGTGGGAGGAGGCTAATAACCCAGCTGCTAGTGATGGCAAATCATCCTTTAAAATCGAACCCGTACACTTTCTAATCGTGGCTATTGCCATCTTTGTGCTCGATACCACGCCTAAAAAATTGAATAAACAACCCTGTAGCGAAGAAATGGCCTTGACTTCCGATGAGCAACCAACATCGGTACGAGACAAAGTTGTGGTCATTTCTTCTTTCGTGGGGCAAACCAAAATCGGATTCTAGAGTCGCTTCACCTAAATATTCACAAGGCATTAACTCGATGATTTTTCTAACTTGCCTATCCATTTCTTTGGATTTCAGATGGCAAAAAATTTAAGATACCGATTTAGTAATCTGTTGATTTTTATCCTATTATTTTCAGGATGCCAAAAACAAAAGGGCATCATTGCTATCGAGCCCAAATTCGAAATCTACGTTGATCGATTTATCACGGAAGCGGCAAAGAGAGGGAAAGAAATTGATTTTTCGGATACGGGATTATCTATTGTTTTCCGTGATGCTGTCGATACAGAAACTGGAGGAGTATGCAGGGGAAATCATCAAATAGAAATAGAGAAATTCTATTGGGAGGATCTGAACGACATGGAGAAGGA
>JABDLW010000482.1 GCA_013001805.1 Saprospiraceae bacterium
TTTGGGAATTTATATGCTGAATAAGCGACTGCATGTGCCCATCTATAGTATATATGGATTTGTCCGCATAGCAGATGAAATCGTAGACTCCTTTCATGGGTTTAAAAAAGCCCAACTACTGGAAAAATTTTCGGAAGATACCTTTCAGGCTATTGAAGATCGTATCAGCACCAATCCGGTCTTACACGCATTTCAACTAACGGTAAATAAATATGCCATTGAGAGAGAATTGGTGGAGACATTCCTCCAAAGCATGCACATGGATCTGGATAAAAGCAACTATGACGCCGGGGAGTTGGACCAGTATATTTTAGGCAGTGCTGAAGTGGTAGGCCTGATGTGTTTGCGTGTTTTTGTCAATGGTGACGACAACTTATATCAGCAACTCAAACATCCAGCGATGAAGTTGGGATCGGCATTTCAAAAAGTTAATTTTCTCCGTGATCTGCAGGCAGATTTCGAGGATTTGGGCCGATCGTACTTTCCCGATGTAGATTTGACAAAATTAGGAGAAGCAGATAAGGCGAGAATAGAAGAAGAGATTCAATCTGATTTTGAAGAAGCACTGGTTGGAATCAAACAATTGCCCGCTACTGCACGTCTGGGCGTTTATACGGCTTATGTTTACTATCTCCAACTTTTCAGAAAAATTCGCCGGACATGTCCATCACGGATCATGACCAGCCGGATCAGGATAAGTAATCCAAGAAAATTATTTCTACTTTTGAAGTCATATTTGCAGCTGAATCTAAAACTCATATAGTCTGAATCATCATGATGCAAATCGCAATATTATTGGGCACTTTTATAGTCATGGAGGGAGTGACCTGGTTCGTTCATAAATATGTGATGCATGGCTTTCTTTGGGTCTTGCACAAAGATCATCATAAGAAAGATCACGACCATACGCTGGAAAGAAACGATGCCTTCTTTCTGATTTTTGGAATCCCCGGTTTCTTGCTATGTCTCTTTGGTGCACAAGCCGGACTTGATGCTCCCTTACTCTGGATAGGCCTGGGGATTACCTGCTATGGATTTGCCTACCTGTTGGTACATGATCTCTTCATTCATCAGCGACTTAAGATCCTGCGTAAGACCGAAAATCCATACCTATTAGGTTTACGTAGAGCACATAAAATGCACCACAAGCATCTGGGCAAAGAAGACGGAGAATGTTTTGGTATGTTATGGGTACCGATCCAATATTTTAGAGAGGCCTGGAAGTCCCGCCAAAAGCAAATGATTGTACAAACTAATGCAGACGATCAGGAATCATAATTGAAGAAAACCGGCTGCAACCGTACAATTTCTGAAGTGGATCCGCGAATGCATTTCTCATAAATATCGATTGATCGGATGGCAGCGCACTTAAGATTGTCATCAATAGACGCTGAGGAAACAAAGGATCAGAAGTTCTGCCGGTCTTTGTCCATCGACTATATTGAGCTGTGACTTCAATATGAAAATCATACGACATAGAAAGAAAATACCGTAGACTTTACAAAAGTGGCAATAATAGAGGTTAATAGTTATTTCTAACGTAACAAAGGCCACGATTATCCGCCTATTTTTAAATAATTACAATTTTCACCGGATTCCCACATAAAAACTGGTCCTTTGGTAAATCCTCCAGTTGATTCTAGTTAACTTTGTTGCCCTCAACCAGAAAGAGATGAGCGTTTCACGTAGTAGACTTTTCTTGAGTTCGCGGCTCCGGCTTAGCCGTGCGTAATCTATTTCCACCTTCAGACCGCTCCGGTCACTTGCTCCATCATATTCTGTTTACTAAAATTTGATTTATCGAGAAATGAGTATTAATATATCTATTGCCGCGAGTCAACATATCATTTATGCTGATGAAATTTGCAAGGAATATGAGGCCTCAGCCAAGGTAAGAGGGACTGGCATTGCGAGACGCTCTCCCGAATATGTCATTCGAAAAATCGAGTCTGGCGACGCCGTGATCGCTTTGGAGGGCGACAGATTTGTGGGGTTCTGTTACATAGAAAGCTTTGAGAACAAAAAATATGTTTCCAATAGTGGACTACTAGTACACCCTGACTATCGCAGTCAGGGCATCGCTAAGAAAATCAAGGCTATTATTTTCAAACTGGCTCGTGACAAATATCCTGAGTCCCGCATATTTGGTATTACTACCAGTTTGGCCGTTATGCGCATCAACTCCGCTCTGGGATACCACCCGGTGACCTTCTCCGAACTGACCAAGGACGAAACCTTTTGGAAAGGATGCAGCAGCTGCAGTAACTACGAAATTCTCCAGGGGAAAAATTATCAAATGTGCCTTTGCACTGGTATGCTTGCACCATCCAAAGTTGAGGCCATGAAAATTGATCTTTCAAATCAGATTATTCAAAGTAAAGAAATGAGCAAACCAATTGTTGTACTGGCATATAGCGGTGGGCTGGATACTTCCTACTGTATAAAATATTTGACTCAGGAAATGAACCTTTCTGTGCATGCTGCTCTGGTCGATACCGGTGGCTTTACCGAGCAGGAAATAAAAAACGTCGAGGCGAAGGCTTTGGCATTAGGCGCCGACAAATTCATACATTTAAATGCTGTACAGCGATACTATAATGCATGCATCAGATATCTTATTTACGGCAATGTACTTCGAAATAATACTTACCCCCTTTCGGTAAGTGCAGAACGCGTCTTCCAGGCATTGGAAATAGTAGAATATGCTAATAAAATTGGTGCAAAATCTGTTGCCCACGGAAGCACTGGAGCTGGCAATGATCAGGTACGTTTTGATCTGGCCTTTCAAGTTTTAGGCAAAGAACTGGACATAATAACCCCGATCCGGGATAAGAAATTAAGCCGTCAGGAAGAAGTAGCCTATTTGCAAAAACACGGTGTGGATCTCTCCTGGGAAAAAGCCCAATATTCAATTAATCAGGGTCTGTGGGGCACGAGCGTAGGTGGCAAAGAGACACTTACCTCACACCTTCCCCTTCCGGAAGAAGCATATCCCAGCCAGTTGGTCGCTGGTTTGAACCCACGTACACTGACTCTCACCTTTAAGAAGGGTGAATTAAAAGCCATTGATGATCAAAATTATAAGCCTCTTGCTGCCATCGAAGAATTATCAAAAATTGCGCGGACTTACGCGATCGGCAGAGACATTCATGTAGGAGATACCATCATCGGCATTAAGGGCCGGGTCGGGTTTGAGGCCGGTGGTCCATTAATTACCATCAAGGCCCATCACCTGCTGGAAAAACATACACTAACAAAGTGGCAACAATACTGGAAAGAGCAGCTCTCCAATTGGTACGGAATGTTATTGCACGAAGGGCAGTATCTTGAACCAGTTATGCGAAATATCGAGGGCTTTTTGGAAGAAACTCAAAAAGAGGTAAGTGGAGAAGTGACTGTCAAATTACATCCCTATCGCTTTGAACTCCTCGGAATTAAATCTTCGAATGATTTAATGCAGAGCCGCTTTGGTTCATATGGTGAAGAGAATAAAACCTGGTCACCGGAA
This sequence comes from Saprospiraceae bacterium, assembly GCA_013001805.1. Taxonomy (GTDB): domain Bacteria; phylum Bacteroidota; class Bacteroidia; order Chitinophagales; family Saprospiraceae; genus JABDMH01. Next base: position 3,509 of record JABDLW010000482.1, read on the forward strand.
GATGCCAAAGGATTTATTAAATTACTTGCCACACCGCTTAAAAATTATTATTCCGTGCATAAACCGAAAAAAAATGATTAGAGCAGGCATTGTTGGCGCAGCGGGATATACCGGTGGCGAATTAATTCAGATTTTATCCAATCATCCGCAAGTAACCTTATCCTTTTGTCAAAGTAACAGCCAGGCAGGCAAAGAAGTATCCCTTGTCCACACCGGGGTACACGAACTGGATTTAAAATTCACCGGCAAGGTTTCAGAAGAGGTGGATGTGCTCTTTCTCTGTATGGGCCACGGCCGATCTAAGGATTTTCTTAGTAGCCGGAAATTACCCCCTTCAATTAAATTAGTTGATCTAAGTCAGGATTTTCGGTTGATGGATGATCATGGATTTATTTACGGACTTCCGGAAGCCTTCCGGCAGCAAATCAGAACTGCCAAATACCTGGCCAATCCGGGTTGCTTTGCTACCTCAATTCAATTGGGTCTTCTGCCTATGGCCCAGCTAAATAAAATTCGCGCTGACGTGCATGTGCACGGTATTACCGGATCAACAGGGGCCGGACAAAGTCCCTCAACCACCAGTCATTTTTCCTGGCGAAATAACAATGTGTCAATTTATAAGGCTTTCAATCATCAGCATTTGGATGAAATAAACCAAACATTGAAATCCCTCGATCCAGGCTTCACAAAGAAAATATGCTTTGTGCCAATCCGGGGAAATTTTACACGAGGAATCTTGGCCAGCATATATTTTGAAAGTGATCTCAAAGAATCCGAAGTGGTCGAAATTTACCAGAGCTATTACGAAAATCATCCTTTTGTAAAAGTCATTGATCAAAGTCCCGACATAAAGATGGTGGTAAATACAAACTATTGCCTTCTGCAAATCCGGGTTCACGAAGGTATGATCCATATTATTTCAGTAATTGACAATTTGACTAAAGGCGCTTCGGGGCAGGCAACCCAAAACATGAATTTAATGTTCGGTTTGGAAGAAACAACGGGATTAAAATTAAAAAGCAGTGCATTCTAATGAAGCTATTTGACGTATATCCACTCTATCCCATACAGATTGTAAGAGGATCCGGCTGCAAGGTATATGACGATGAGGGAGTAGAGTACCTGGATTTTTATGGAGGCCATGCTGTAATTTCAGTCGGACACAGTCACCCCCATTATATAAATGCGATTAAAGGTCAGATAGACAAAATAGGCTTTTATTCCAATTCAATCCAAAATAAACTTCAGGTGCGCCTGGCCAATCTGTTGGGTTTAGCATCGGAGTATGACGACTACCAATTATTTTTAATAAATAGTGGTGCGGAAGCCAATGAAAATGCCTTGAAATTGGCCTCATTTCATACGGGGAAGTCTAAGGTTATCGCATTTAAAAAAGGATTTCATGGACGCACTTCAGCCGCGGTTAATATTACCGACAATGAGGCACTTATTGCTCCCATAAATCGCGGATTTGCACGAGAATTAGTGGAGCTGGGTGATATTGCTGCGGTGGAAAAGATTTTAATGAAAGGAGATGTGGCTGCCATTATAGTAGAAGGCATTCAGGGTATCGCCGGGATTTATCAGCCACCAAGACATTTTTTACAGGAATTACAGAACCTGGCTCAGCGTTATAAAGCAATACTGATTCTCGATGAAATTCAGTCGGGCTACGGCCGGAGCGGACATTTTTTCGCCCATCAGGCT
>JABDLW010000501.1 GCA_013001805.1 Saprospiraceae bacterium
CTTCTTAATTTCTTCTGTGCTAATGAAGTCAATTATGCAGTTGATTTTGATAACCGGGAATCAATCAGAGAGTTTTTACAATCGGATGGAATTTATTCGGTTTTAATTGCCAGCAAAGAGGAAGTTTTACTCGAAGAATATTTTAATGGTGTACATGTGGATAGTGCGACAAACATTCAATCTCTGACAAAAGGAATCATAAGCCTTTTAATAGGGATTGCCATTGAGCAGGGGGTTATTGTCAATGAATATGACTTGATTCACCATTATTTTCCTCAAAGATTTAAATCTCTGGAACCGGAAAAACGACAGATCGCGATCCGTCATATTTTAGATCAAACCAGTGGACTTGCCTGGAGAGGCTTTGTAGAACATACTCGCTGGCAACAAAGCACTGACCCCATAAATTATGTGTTGAGAAAAAAACTGGAGGCTGAGCCTGGTGCTAAATATAATTACAATTCAGGAGCGATGCATTTACTATCGGGAATACTCGCATCGTCGTCCGGTATTACGACACTCCAATTTGCTGAGCGAAATTTATTTGATCCATTAAATATTACCTCAGTGCATTGGCAGGAGCAAAATGACGGTGTTCATGATGGCGGAGGTTTTGGATTGGAGATGAGATCAAAAGATTTGTTGAAAATAGGCCAAATGTTGCTGGATAATGGTTGTATTAAAGGACAAACGGTAGTTAGCAAAAATTGGGTGGAAAAACTTTTTAATGGCGAAGAGAAAATGGAAACCAATTGGGGTTTGAGAGGATCTACCCATGGCATGTGTTGGTACCAGGCGCATGTAGAGGAACTGGAAGTGAACTATGGTATGGGCTATGGAGGGCAATTTATTTTTATAATCCCGGAGCAGGATTTGGTTATCGTAGTTACACACAACCACAACACTACAAAAGGGGTGCGGCAACAAAGTAGATTTTTACGGGAGAAATTAAAGCCACTCATCGAATGGCATAAAAAATCAGCGGTATAAGACGGTTTAAGCCGGAGGGGAGTGAGACTGACCTTCCATGGTCATTCGTTCCGTAGAAAGAATTTCCAGGGCTTTAGCTGCCGAGACTTTATTAGGTGGTGTTAGGAGACTGACAAGGACTCCAAAGAACAAGGCGGCAAAACAAGCAGGAATCGCCGGATTTCCCCAGAAGGTGTCCCAGCTTTCAACATTGATTACGATGATAGAGCAAATTGCTCCGCCCAAAAGGGTAGCAATTCCGCCTTGCCAGGTTGCCCGGGACCAATACTTACCCAGCATAACTGCCACAAACATACCGCTCATGATGACCGAAATCATGTATTTAATATAGTCGATAATATCTGTCGCATAAAGTGAAAAGATTAATGCCAGGCCGCTAATAAATATAAGTCCCAAACGCGAAAGTTTTATTGCCTGGCTTCGGTCAGGCAGCGACCCGGTAAAGAGCTGATATATGTCCCTCAGTAAAATGGATACTCCGGCGATTGCATCGGAACTTGCGGATGACATAGTGGCACTAAGTCCTGCGATGAGTACAATCATACCGATGGCCAGAGGTAGGACTTCGGTTGCCAAATATGGAAAAGCATAATTGGAGTTTTCCAATCCGGGGTTTAATTGATAAGCACTCATTCCGATGATCGCAGGAATGAAACAAAAGAATAAATACAGCACTCCACTCAGGTAGAAACTTTTGCGGATATTTTGAATGCTGTCTGCTGAATAGATACGCTGACGGTAAGCGGGAGTGGCCATCACTCCAATAAAAATGACAAATGCCAGCGACAGTGAAGGAATTAAATTCGGACCGGTCAAAAATGCAAATGTTTCGTGCGGATGTGCGGCGTTTAATCCACTAATCCCACCAACTTCATCCAGAGAAATATACGCCAATAGAATAAATCCAAAAAATAACACAATAGCCTGGATAGTGTCGGTCCAAACCACTGCCATATATCCCCCGATAATGACGTAGATGGAGAATGCCAGTGCCACAATAATTTTTGCCTGTAACAAATCAATACCAGCAATCCAGGAAAGGTATAGTCCCCCTCCCAGGATGTGCGCCCCCAGCCAACCAATTTCAGCCAGGAGAATTAATACCGCCATAAAAGCTTTGATTTTCTTATTGGCTCCGTAATAGAAGGAAAGTTCTTCGGCGAAAGTCATAAAGCGATGTTTTCTCGCCGGACCGAACCACTTCGCCAGCAACAAAATACCTATCGCACCCCCTATGCCATATAATGATCCCGCCCATCCATCGGCATAGCCCTTGCCGATAGCACCCATGCTGGAGCCAGTTCCTACCATGGTGGCAACGGTAGTGCCTAGAGTTAAGAGAAAAGGCACACTTCGATTACCCAGAAGAAAATCCTCTCCGGATTTCTGCTTTCTGGAGATAAACACACTCAAAGCAATCATGCCCAGGATGTACAGAAAGAAACAAGTGAGAAATACTATACTATTCATCCCGAAATTTGTGAATGGTAGTATTCCCTGGTTAGGAGCTTCGCGGCAGTAATGTAGGCCTGGTCGAGATTTGGGACATCAGATTCATCTCCCCCAATATCAATTCCGATGTATCCACGGTAATTTATTTGTGACAGATCTTTAAAAAAAGTACTCCAATTTATTATGCCTCGACCTAACTCGATATGTTCATTTTTGGTTCCCGAGTTATCTGACACATGGACATATTTAATGTGAGATTTTAACTGATGTAAGGCTAGCGATAAGTTACACTTCAATGCAATTAAATTGGATGTATCAAAATTATATCCGAAATTTTGCCTGTTGACCTCTTTTGCTAGATGGAGAAAGGCTTCGGGAGTAGCACCCAATACACCGAAAGCCGGATGTACCAGATAATCGCATTTATATCTACCGGCAATATCGCATGCTTTTTGCAATGTGGTGATCAAACTCTGCCAAAATGCATTCCACTCAAAATCGTCGTCAATTGTTGCTTCGCTGAGGAGTTGATGTTCGTAGTGCCTGGAAACTGGTATGTCGCCGGGGAACTGGTAAGGAGGAAGTGGCCCATTGTCTAATATAATTTTCGCTCCCAGCACTTGTGCCGTTTGGCAACCGAGTTCAAACAGATGCAATTGCTTTTCCTTTGTGACTTCATCCTGACTTGACAGAGACGGTAAGACCGTGCAGTAAACGGGTAGATTGAGACTTAATCGTTGCAGAGCATCCCGGATTTCATAACGTTGCTCATGCATTTCGGTCAGGTGCTGGTCGCGTATCCCTTCCAATTCAATACTTCGAAATCCCATATTAGCCATTTCTTCGAGGTATTTTATTGTATCGGCTGCCGGAGGTGGATAGCCATATTTCGTTATGCTGTAAAGATAGGCACAAACAATATTCTGGTGAAAAGCCATATTAGATGTTATGGGTAATAATTATTTTTCAATGATAAAATCTGAGTAGATATAATTTGCACGCAGATACGCAATCGAACCATCTGCATTTAATCGGTAGCTACGTCTGGTACTGGGAAAAACAATGCCTGCATGGCGTACATATCCGGTGTTTTGCACGTAGCTTACATGGTCAACGTGCTGGACCTTGTAACCTGCGTGACGGAAATCATCGATGGCAAAATAATGCCACCAAACATCACTCGTATCATAATGAGTTTTAAATTCCGGCCGATACTTTGCTTGGATCGTGTGTACCACTGCCCTGTCGGGAAGTGTATCGATCCCTTGGTAATTTAATATTACATCCTTATTCACTAATTTAAACGGGAGTGAAATAACAAACTCCGAACTCAGGACCATATTCGAATACTCCGTTTCTTTTGAGGGATGGACTATTTTCCGGTTTAGGTGCTTACTGGTGCTGTCACTACTTTGGATAATCTGATGATTTCCCATACTATCCTCCCAGGTGATTTCCAGGATTCTGGCTGGTTGATAAAAATACCGGTGATGCTGGTCGCTTTCTGATTCGACCTCACCACCACTACCATACAATGTGGTATTTTTATCGAATTCCAAACGGATTATTTCCTGCCAGGACTTGAACCCGCCAGCACTTTGCAACGCTTTTTGCAATGTGGATTTCACCTGATCTCCCTCAAGGTGGGCAAGCACATCGATATCGTCACTCTTGCAGTCGAGTCCGCTCAGGACGATGAAGAAAAATAACAATAGATGGTGAGTGCCCATAATGTGTCAAGGTAGTAAACTGGCTAGAAGATCCGCTATTTTTTTCATTTTTGTCAGGAGTACATTTTTATCGGACAGATCTTCTTTCTTGCCAACCAGTGCGCTTCCCATCCCAACGCCGATTGCTCCCGCCAAAAAATAGTCTTTCATATTGCCCGCGTGGATGCCACCTGTGGGTAGTAATTTTATTTGACTCAATGGTGCGAGCACTTCTTTGATATAAGGGGCACCAAAAGCTGACGCGGGAAATATTTTAACCGCTGTGGCTCCGGCTTCCCAGGCCTGATAGATTTCGCTGGGTGTCAACGCTCCCGGAAAGATGGGAATTTGTGACTTGTAAGCACTTTTAATTAATTCCAGATTACAGACCGGTGTAACAATAAACGATGCTCCCGCCTCCATTGCCTGTGACATTTCAGCTGGAGTGCAGACAGTGCCTGCGCCTATATTTAGACCCGGATGATTTTTTGCCAAATACGTAATGGATTTAAGCGCATCGGGGGAATTCATAGTGATTTCCAAAGTGGTGAGTCCCGCATCCTGATAAGCCGTAGCAATTATTTTTACTTCATCAAAGGTGAAATTTCGCAGAATGCCAACTACGGGTTTCGCCTCGAATGCAGGGTGGTTAAAAGCGTTCATTTTATTGTCAATTTATCATTTGAAGGTATTTCATTTGGAATTATCCTCATTGCAGATCACCGTGCAGTTTTAGTAATTTCAATTGTCCCAAAACAGTAGCTTTTTCCAATTGGTCTTTTGCCAAAGTGCTAAAATTCAACTGCAGAAAGCCGGCTGCCAGCGCATATAATTTACCCAGATTATGTGAGGCACATAATTTAATCTGCTCTATTTTCAA
>JABDLW010000506.1 GCA_013001805.1 Saprospiraceae bacterium
GACTACATCTGTACAGGGCGGTCCTGATATTGAATGATGATATTGAGATTTTAAGTGAAATAAGTGGGATAGTTGCCCGTGGAGGCACGAAAGTTTTACTTTATCCGAATCCGGTGCCCAGGCAATCTAATATTCAGGTATTATTGGAAAGCATGGATGTAGGGGATCTTTATTTCTACAATAGTGAGGGACAATTAGTAATTGAGAGTAAAGTGAGAAATGGATCTGAAATTCTTTTGCAAGACATAGCCAGTGGTCTCTACTTTTTTAAAATAATAATGTTCGGACAAGAGTTTTTTACCGGAAGTTTGGTGGTTGAATGATCACCTCCAACCTTAGTACGAGTGCTCTGGCTGTAAAATCCGTCGAATTTCCTTGTCAACTAAAAATCAAGCTTATATTGCTCATCGTTTTTGGTTGAGTTTTATGCAGCCGGTGCAAACCAGCCTAGTGTAAGCGGATTCGTTGGATTAAGAAACAAAATACCATTATCTTAAGTCTGAATTAATAAATTGGTTAATGACTACCAAAAGTCAGGATTTGTATACACCAGCTGTGCGCAGTTTCATTCCCCTGCTGTAAGTTGCATGGGCCGATGGCTTACTGAGTCCCAGTGAGGTAAAGATCATGCAGGAAAAAATTAGGGAACTAACGCAGCTCTCTGCACAGGAAAAATCACTTCTGCTGCAATGGATAGATCCACAGGATTGGCCTGACGACCTCACATTCAGACAATGGATGATCATGATGAAGGAAGCGGGACCGGGTATCGACCTGGATGCAACCAACGCCATTGTTGATTTGGGTCTGGCTATGGCCCGGAGGAGTGCTGTGGGTCGTGCTACACCCGACCTCCAGGCCCTTGCCAACGTATTGCAGGAACTACAAAATCACTTGAAGCCTCCAGCACTTTCCAAATACCGTGCTCTGTATGGAAAAACCAAAACTCAGCAGCCTAAGATCGATTCCGATCCCCGAGCGCTTCAGAAAATACTGGATGGTGATTCGTTTGCCACCAAGGAACGGTTAAAGAAGCTTCTCACCGATCCTCTGTTTGACCGGAATGTAATCCGGGACAAAAATGCCTACCGGAGCCAAATATTAATTTGGTTGAAGCTACTTGCAGCACAAGGTTATGGGGCACTTGGATTTCCTAAGGAATATGGAGGTGAGGGTAACATAATCAAGTACGCGGATGTTTTTGAGGTTCTTGCCTTTTTTGACCTTAGTCTTACTGTCAAGTTCGGGGTGCAGTTTGGCCTGTTTGGTGGGAGTATTCAGCATTTGGGTACCAAGTACCATCACGACAAGTATCTCACCGATCTCGGTAGGGGAGATTTGTTGGGATGCTTTGCCATGACGGAGACGGGACATGGTTCGAATGTTAGAGATCTGGAAACGGTGGCAATTTATGATCCTGACAATCATGTAATCGATGTGCATTCACCTGGCTATCAAGCCGGTAAGGAGTACATCGGCAATGCGCTGCATGCCCGCATAGCTTCTGTCTTTGCTCAATTGGTGGTTCAGGGTGAAAATCAGGGGGTGCACGCCATCCTGGTTCCGTTGCGAGATAAAGAGGGGCAACTCTTACCGGGTATCCGTATAGAGGATAACGGATATAAGATGGGATTAAACGGGGTCGACAACGGCCGGATTTGGTTTGACCATGTAAAAGTACCCCGGGAGAACCTTTTGAATCGCTTTGGAAATATCACGCTTATGGGACGCTACGAAAGTTCCATTCCCAATCCTAGCAAACGATTTTTTACTATGCTGGGTACCTTGGTAGCTGGCAGAATCTGTGTGGCAAAAGGAGCATTGAGTGCCGCCAAGTGCGCACTAACAATTGCTGTAAAATATGGACTACGAAGACGTCAATTTGGTCCTGATGACGGTACGGATGAGATGATCATCATGGATTATCCTTCACATCAGCGTAGACTTATGCCCAGATTAGCGCGGGCCTATGCGGCAGATTTCGCTTTGCAGAATTTACTGATGCGTTATGAAGCAGCCGGAGATACTGAAATACGATTGATAGAAACCCAGGTTGCAGGGGTCAAGGCCTACACTACATGGTTTGCTAACGACACCATTCAGGAATGTCGCGAAGCATGTGGCGGAAAGGGTTATCTTTCAGAGAATCGAATTCCGGACTTAAAAGCGGATGCCGATATTTTTGCCACTTTCGAGGGCGATAATACGGTATTAATGCAGCTAGTGGCGAAAGGACTGCTTTCCAGTTTTAGGGAGGAATTTAACGATGCGGGATTTAGAGGAGCCATCCGTTATCTGGCCAATCAGGTCAGTGATTCATTTTTATCTCTGAATCCCATCTACAAACGCAAAACCGATGTAGATCATTTGGTAGATCCCGCTTTTCACCGGCATGCTTTTCAATTCAGACAGCGAAAGCTTCTATATTCATTGGGAAGCCGCATGCGCAGTATGTTTAAAAAACGACTTACACCCTATGATGTCTTTTTACGCAGCCAGAATCATATGATCGAACTGGCAAAGGCCTATGTCGAATTAGTCGTTTTGCACGAATTTCAGCAAAAACTTTCCTCGATATCTGATGGACCGGAAAAAGAGATATTGACTTTGAGTTATCAATTGTTTGCTC
>JABDLW010000517.1 GCA_013001805.1 Saprospiraceae bacterium
GATCAATGGGACAGTCTTTTGGCAGAAGCCACTTCCGTATACCTGATTGATGTAATTGGCGATTCAGCGGTGTCAAGGCAAGTTAGTGAGCAATTTGACGTCTATCATGAATCTCCTCAGATACTCATGATCGCTGATGGCGAATGTACCCATGACGCTTCCCATTTCGATATCACGGTTGCGGAATTGCATGAAGTAAGTTTGCGACCGGAGGCTTGATGGCAAATTCATCTTTTTTTAGATTTGAGTACAGAGCATAACCTTTCCTTAGTTCTCACTCAAGATGGATCCCACACTTTATATTCTTCTCGATTCGAGGATTCATATCACTCCATTCACGGTGCGATTCAGGAAAGCAGGCACATATATATTCAGGCTGGTCTGTCCCATCTGCACTCGGAAACTGAAAAGATTGATATTTTAGAAGTGGGACTGGGAACCGGTCTGAATTATTTACTAACTCGAGAGTATGCCGGACAATATCCTGAGTTAACACTCGCCTACGATGCATATGAAATGTATCCTGTTCCCCAGCAAATCATCAATCAGCTCAACTACGGTGAATTTCTAAGTGACCCTTGGTTTAGACAATTACATCAACTGGAATGGAATCGGATGCATCAATTATCAGTTAATTTTAGCATGGGTAAGTATCATGCAGACATCAGGGAAATGAACGCCATTGAACGCTATAACTTGATTTTTTTTGATGCTTTCGCGCCCGAAAAGCAACCCGAAATGTGGGAAGAAGCTGTGGTTCGCAGGATCGGACAAGCTGCAAAGAAAGGTGCTATATTAGTCACGTACTGTTCTCAGGGTGCATTTCAGAGGACCTTGCGGTCAACTGGTTTTAGAATTGAAAAATTGCCAGGGCCCATAGGTAAAAGAGAAATACTGCGAGCTATCAAAGCTTAAAACGAATCTTAAAGCTTCGATTATGATCATGATTTACTTTGTCTCGTACTGGATGTAAATCTAGTGATCGAAATTACTCTTATTTTTGCGTGGGCTTAAAATTCCAAATGTATGAAGAAAGTGGAAGGCAAGGTGCAAATTAGCGATTCGATTGGTGAGATCAGCATATTATCGTATCTACCTGATGCTCCATCGTACATTTTAATACTGGGACATGGGGCGGGAGCTGGAATGCATCACAAGTTTATGGAAGACCTCGCATTGGCGCTCCTGGAGCTGAACATTGGAACGATTCGGTACAATTTTCCATACATGGAAAACAAAAAGGGAAGACCAGATGTACCAGCAGTGGCCCATAAAACGATATTACAAGTTGTCAAACATATAGCTGCTGCACATAAAAATGTGGCATTAATCCTGGCCGGAAAGTCATTTGGTGGAAGAATGGCATCACAAGCCATGGCAAAACATCGCCTGCCAAATATTAAAGGCCTGGTATTCTATGGCTTTCCATTACATTCTCCGGCAAAACCGGGAGTAGAAAGGGCAGAACATCTTTTCGAGGTTGAAGTGCCCATGTTATTCCTGCAAGGATCCAAAGATAATCTTGCCAGGATCGACTTATTAGAGCCATTGCTCACAAAGCTACCACTGGCATCCTCAGTTATTTATGAAGGTGGTAATCACTCTTTCAGATTTGGAAAAAAGCTTGGTATTGATGTCGAAAAGGCCATAGCGATGTTGGCTTCAGACACTAAGAAATTTTTAGAAAACAAAGTGAAATTCCAGGCGAAAAAAGCCAATTAGAATTTGGGCTAACTGATCTGCACAGAATCAGGAAAATATTTAGCATTTAGCTTAGTCGAATCAGTACCTTGCGTCGCTTATGGCACAGCGGGCATTTCTTTCGGTGGTTATCGGTTCGATCATAGCGGGGCTTACCGGTATCATCATCAAGAATATTTCAGTGCCGGCTTCCTCCATTGCCTTTGTGCGTACCGCCCTGCCTACCGCCATTCTTGCAATCTGGATGATGAACCGCCGCATCACTTTTTTTCGCGGAAATTACAAAAGGATGCTGCTTGCATCTGTGCTTAATGCGATAAGGATGTACCTGTTCCTCACGGCATTTATTTACACCAGCATCACTCAGGCGGTAATCATGTTATTTACCTGGCCCATTTTTGTTAATATTTTATCCTCTTTCTGGTTAAAAGAGAAGATATCGGTCAAGCAGCTAATTACCCTTCTTATGGCCTTCAGTGGCATTGTGATCATTTATGGTAACCAATCATTTAATCTGGACAATCGAGACTTCATCGGAATGTCTGCCGGTATCTTATCTGCTCTTTTTTATTCCATAAGCTATATAATCTACAAAACAGAAATTGATAATTTTCATCGAAATGAGATCATTTTCTACCAGAACCTGGTGGGCGGCTTTGTTTTTCTACCATTTTTCTTCTTCATCAATCCCTGGCCTCAACTAAATGATTTTCCCCTCCTGATTACTTACGGTATATTGATGGGTATTGTGATTTTCAATTTCTTTTTTTACGGTCTAAAGTATTTGAAGGCTTCGCAAGCTTCGATGATTGCTTACGTGGAGATAATTAGTGCTGTTGCAACCGGAATCATATTTATGGGTGACGAACTGAGCCCCCAAATTCTCGTGGGAGGTCTATGTATTTTGGTAAGTATTTACTTAATTAGGAGAACCTAAGGGCGATAAAAAATAAAGCCCTGAACTGACTTTCCATCTTTTCAAGGCTCTATTTCTTGAGGGTACCTCTATCAACCCCATTCATGGTAAGAACAATTTTCTTTGAAATTTTATTTAATTATATTTCACCATACTCCGTTGATCGCCTGCCTGGCTGACCATGGCAGACGGGCCTGCCCGGCATGCTACAGCAGATGGGCCTGCCCGGCATGCCAGAGCAGACGGGTCAGTCAGATAGCTACGACTAACTTTCTTCCTCCAGCCCTATCTGGCTCGCATCTTATTAAATTTTTCCTCATTCAGAGGTAAGTAGAGGTCCCCTTGAGAGATTTTAGTTTTTTCGGGGAGATTTTTTCGTCACTTTCTTCTTGCTGGTGCTGGATTTAGCATTATTGCTCTTAACTCTTCTGGTTGATTTTGAGGCTTTTACTCGCTGTCCTCCCGACCCTTTTGCTCGTACCTCTGATTTTTTCCGGGATGCTTTAAATGTGTCCCCATTTGCCTTCTTTCCACGCACATCTGTCTTAGATTTTTTCACTGCGGCTTTACCAGCGGGTCCTTTTCCTGCGACGGTAGTCGATTGCTTTTGGACCACGGCCTTGCCACCGCGGGGACCCGAAACCACTGTTGTTTTCTTAGTTTGTACAATGCCCTTTTTGGCACGATAAGTGGCCACATTGGACGAATATCTTTTTTTGACCGATACGGAGGCAGTTCTGTGTCCTACATAGTGTCGATGTGCGTTTCCTACCCGGTGCAATGCGACCGGATGATAGTGAATGTGATAATGTGGTCTCAGGCTGATATATCGGTGGAAAGGATGTGGTCTCCATGGTTTCCACCACCTGGGATAATGACGCCATCTCCAGGGTGAGACCCAAGATACATACCCAGGCCGGTACATAAATCTTACGCTTGGCCACAACCACACATTTACCTGTATTCGCAGGGAACTGAAATTTTGAGCCGCGGGGCCTTTGCTCTCTACAGATTCTTCCTCGAATGGCTCTATAATGATTTCTTCACCGTAAATATCTTCGTCTCCGATTATTTGAAGAATGGCTTCAGCATCTGAGGTTTTCTCGATCTCGATTACGGCAACATCCTGAGCATCTGACTTCGATACAACTGCTTGCAGAACCAATGCATGTGTTTGTTCGTCACCACGATCCACGACACGCACATAATCGATCTCTCCGTCGTCATTCAGGTCTAAATTATTGACGTAATTCTTTTCCGTGTTGAGTTTTTTCTCAAAATCCTCGGGTGAATCTGACGACTTGAATAGCTCAAGTGCACCTTCCAAGCTGAAATGATCCCCTGGTAATCCAGTCTCGTCCTGGTTCTGTCCGTGTAAAGATTCGAAACTAAATAAAACGCATATTGCGGTAAGCCAAATTATATTTTTCATGATGTTGGAATTTAATTTTATTCTGTGACTTAAGCAAATGTCAAAGGTTTAATCCCCTCCAGAAAATTTTCAAATAATTAAACTCCGCTCCAATTTCCGAGGCACCTCCGCTCATGCTTAGTTCTATAACAGCGGGCAGCTCTCCCTTTAGCGGCTGGGGTGTGGGCAGGAGCCTTTATATTACCAATTCCAAAATAGTACCAGTTTGGTTCTTGCCCAGGAGGCGCAACAACGGCGATGGGAGAAATAGGTTGATAACAAGAAATTGAATCGGCTCGGCTCGCCCTGACCCTAAAGTGGCAGTAAAAGGATCTAATTGCTCAGTTTATTATGCCTCGCAATGTATATGAAATAAATTGTAAACCCAATGATCATCCAGATGATTAACCGGAGCCAGGTATCAACTGGGTAATGTGGCCATGGCGCCCAGGCTGGTGAGAACACTGATGATGGGTACAAAGAAAATAGTGCAGCCGGGAGGGGACGTGGAATATCAGGATCTTTGATTCTTAATACTAATGCTCCCCGCAAGCCAAT
>JABDLW010000535.1 GCA_013001805.1 Saprospiraceae bacterium
ACATTTTGTTCGTGGGGTGAACCTACCATTCCCACACCAACAATATTGAGAAATGCTAATACGCGTGTAGCCGATCGATCAATTATTTGAGTTTTGAAGTCTTCAAAATTTCGCCAGCCCGAGGTGCCGGCGTCTACCATGGTAGTGATGCCAGAACGGAATGAGAAATCATCGGGTGAAACGCTTGAAAATCCATTTGCGAATGTTCTGGGTTGCGGACCCACAAAGACGTGCGTGTGAATATCAATCAAACCGGGGACAATAAAAAGGCCAGTAGCATTAATCGTTTTTTTTGCTCCGGTTGCATCAATATCCTTCTTGACCGCGGCTATTTTTCCATCGCTAATGGCCACATCTAGAATTTCATTCAAATTGTTTTTAGGATCAATTAAATGGCCTCCTTTCAATAGGATGTCAATTTGTTGTGCCAAAAGTCCGGATGGCAAGCAGATTCCCACAAGTGCAATAAATGAGCAAATAAGATTAAAGTGTAACACTGTTTGTATCCGCCTCATATTTGTTTAGTGTTGCCATGCCTATCCACTGGAAGATGTCAAAAATTAGCGACGCTTTTTTCCAGTTGGAAAAATATATATTAAGCCATTTGAAAGTACAAAACTTCTGTGGCAAACAAGGATGGTAAGATCACGTAATTACTTTCTAAAATGCTACCTGGTATTTGTAGGTAGTTACTGCACGTCTGCCATCCACCGCCTGAAACACAACTTTGATTTCAAAATCGCCAGTATCATCGGAATGAAAAAATCTAAAATCACCCCTACCCCCATGATCTATCATTACATCAGGCTTCCAAAATATCTGGGGTCTAAAGAAGGGTTGATTCGGTTGTGCTAAAAAACTGGCTGAGTTAAGTGCCGGGAAGTCAGCGTTAGCTTGTAGTCCCACGATTTTGTGAATGTTGCCTGCATCGGCAGCGGGCAACTTGAGATTGGACAGAGTGGTTGATATTTTTGCAATTCCGCTCACACCGATGGCCTGGTAATAAGATCTCAGCACAGGTGCATCCAGAAATAAATCTACGGTCTCCACAGCACTAATGGGTAGGCGTGCTACCCAGTCTGCGTCCCGGGTCACTTTACCGTCAATAATAAATAAGGGAGGTCCATTAAGTTCCGTGTTTTTAGCAATACGTCCATTGGGGTTATATAGTGAAGCGGTGTAAGTACTATCTTTTTCCAGTTTAAACTTAAGTGGAGTCATAAGTTCGCCAAAAAATGATTTGAGATCTTTAAATGATTCATATTCCTTCACACTATAATTTGCGTCAGGTTTTAAGGCATTTACCTCTACTATGATTTCTTCGGTGGTTATGGCACTTTCAAATGATTCAAAATATTGGTAAATTTTTTTTCTCATTTTACTGAGTTCCAGATACTCCAACAATTTCGGAGTATATCGAAATTCAGTTTTTTCACCTTTTAATTCCGGTATCTCAACTTCACTACGTAAATCCAGGCACTCATATTGAAAGCCCAGGTACTGTATGTTTTTCGTGCCGGTAAAATCTGGTAGATTCATCAGGTAAGCCCCTTCTGGGTTTGATTTGGAATAGTAGATTTTTTCATCTGCCCCAACATATCCACCTAGAACATTGATTTGCAGAGGTTCACCCTCTGCAGTGGTAAGGTTGCCTCTTACATACAATTGCGGCTGAAGGTTATCGGGATCTATTGTATACGAGATGGGAAGATTCATGATCTCCATATTACCATAAGCCGATCCGGCCAAACCTGCATCTTTAACAGAAACGGAAGCATGACCTGCTGAGGGCTTACCTGCAGCATCGCTTACTTTGACCGCCACTGATAATTCCGAGCGGCATTTTACCGGCATTATGCTTGGTTGGATTGAAATACTAAGATCGTTAGCATCTATCAGCTCTTTTGGTTTGTCAACACCTTCCTGAGTGAGTGAGGGATTACTTAATTTGTCAAGATCATTGTAAATGGGAATCTGATAATATGCCAATAGTTGTTCAGGATTATTTGGTCCTTCGGAGGCAGAAAATTGTATTTCATAAATTCCGGAATCGGCATCAAATGGAGTTTTATAATATCCCGAAATAAAGTTCTTTCCGTTGGTGCGAATAAAAAAACGATCTCTCACTTTTCCCTCCTGATCAAGTACAGTTGTTTGAACAGCCACTTCATGTTCATTCCAGGTAATGGGTAAATATAATTTGTACCAAATCACTTCTCCTGAGACATAGAATGATTTGTCAAAATGGATTAATGTCTCGAGTGGGAGCTGGCTAATAGCCGGTAAGGTCATAATAATAACTATCCCCAAAATTGTTAATCGAAGCACTTGGTAAATATTTTTGAATAGAAACATTTTGTATTAATTGATCCAAAAAGATGGTTTTTCTAATTGGCTGCCGATTTCTTCCAGGCATTCGCAGCAGGGAAATCTTGGACAGCCCCGGGGAGGAGGAGGTTGATTTACTGGCCAGGGACAGTACATCGTGGGCGATCCGATGTCTTCCGGGGCTACAAAAAATCTGGAGGTGTCGGTTTGTGTGGCGTAGAAATATCCGTAAACATTATTGGCCGGGGTTCCGTCGTCAACATTGCGAAAATTACTTAAGATTCTTCCTGCCGGTGGCTCAAACATGTTGCCGTCACGGTCAATCACCTGACTGATTTGATTCCAATAATTATATGCTCCCTCACTCAGTGAATGCTGAAATACGGAAAGGTAATAACCTTCGGAAAAATAATAGTTGATTGGTGTTTCGTATATAGGTGCAGTAATCTGATCAGTACCGGCAAATTGATTGCCATCGATTGCATTTACGCTGGATACATCTATCGCTTGTGTGATGTAACAAAGTTTACCATCTGCCAGACTTCGATTTGGAGAATCGGTCAACCGGTAAGTTTGCTCCAAAGACCAGAGAAACCGGGCTGCCTTCCCTTCACTACTGGTGATTATCGGGGCAGTGATGTGAAAGGAAATATATTTTTCCTGCGTAATCAGGCCGTCTTCATCTATTTTATCTTTATCGATCAGTGCGTACCCTACCTGACCTACTGGCGGGGTTTCAATCAGTGGCTCTGGAATGGTGATAATTTGTCTCCCATCAAAAGTAGTGACTTGAAGCCGATAGGACCTTCCTGTCTCTACCTTTATGGCGCTGTTGGCACCCAGCGTTACCTGATAGATGCCAGGACCAGCTTCGTTCAGAGCCACCGAC
>JABDLW010000543.1 GCA_013001805.1 Saprospiraceae bacterium
GTGAAAACTACTCTAACCAATGTTCCCTTTTTGAAAAACAATAACCTCGACTATTCAAATATACTTTCTTTCCTGGGAGACAATGCCAGGAAGTGGGTTTGGCTTTTATTTTTACCATTTGTTATTCTCGTCGTGACAGCCATTTCCAATGCCGCGAATCTTACCGATGGGCTGGATGGATTGGCCACTGGTATTTCCGCAATTATTGGAGGCACCCTGGGAATCCTGGCTTATGTATCCGGTCATACACTTTTCGCCGATTATTTAAGTATTCTGTATCTGCCAAACTCGGGTGAATTGGTCGTTTTTTCGGCCTGCTTTATCGGTGGATGTATTGGATTTCTTTGGTATAATGCGTATCCCGCTAAAGTGTTTATGGGCGATACCGGTAGTTTGACAATCGGTGCCATTATTGCCACCATGGCTATTCTGCTTCGCAAAGAACTCCTGCTACCTATCCTTTGCGGCATTTTCGTTGTCGAAAATCTTTCGGTTGTCCTGCAGGTCTTTTACTTCAAATACACTCGTAAAAAATACGGTGAGGGTATACGTCTCTTTCGTATGGCACCACTACACCATCACTATCAAAAATTAGGCATGCACGAGTCCAAAATCGTTACCAGATTCTGGATAGTGGGCATACTTCTCGCGGTTTTTACCATTATCACCTTAAAGATAAGATGATACATATATGATAAAAATTATATTAATTAAAAAAAACATCTATAAAGTACTACTATTGAAGAAAATATATATATTTGTATACAGTAATAAATAAGTGCTGATTATAAGAAGAAAACTACATTTTTTAAGCCGTGCAAAACGGGCTATTCGACTAGGGGAGATGTGTGAGAGAATTGGAAGAGATTAATGAATAGGGGGATGAGACTTTTTGAGAAAGCCTCATCCAACTCCCTTGAATGAAGATAAACGAAAGAACCTACTCAAAGAAAAGATGAATCGATTGCTGTCCATAAAAGGTAAACTCTACAATGAGCTAAAAGGCGATATGCTGATTTGGCTTATTGTAGCTCTTTTGGCAGCATTTTCCCTGGTTGCAATATATAGTTCTACCGAAACCCTGGCTTATAAAGAGCGCGGTGGCAACACGGAATATTACCTGATAAAACATTTTATTATTCTGGCCGGAGGATTGTGTTTTACCTATATCTGTCATCTGCTATACTATATGCGATATTCTATTATCGCACCACTGCTACTCTCGGCGGCTATCATATTGTTGATTTGCACGCTTTGCTTTGCTCCGGAAATCAATGGTGCGAGGAGGTGGTTGCAGATTCCTGGTATTGGGCTTAGTATTCAAACCTCTGATTTTGCCAAAATTGCATTGATCATTTATCTAGCCCGGTCCCTGGCTTTCAAACAAGATTTTATAAAAGATTTTAGTGGCGCATTTGTGCCGATTCTGGTTCCGGTCCTTATTGTTTGTGGCTTGATCGCGCCGGCAGATCTGTCAAATGCGGTCATTCTTTTTGCGACCTGCCTCGTAATGATGTTTATCGGCAGGGTACATTTAAAATATATAACCGCCCTATTGGTGCTCGGGATTTTTATGCTTGCTGGAATCATAGCGATAGGTTATCTGTTCCCTGATTTTGTCCGGGTCGAAACCTGGATGTCGCGAGTAAATGAATTTTTTAATGATCCGGCCGGCGGCTATCAGATACAACAGGCAAAAATTGCGATTGCCGAAGGAGGTTGGTTTGGTGTCGGCCCGGGGCAAAGTTCGCAAAATAATTACCTGCCTTCGCCTTATGCAGATTATATCTATGCCATCATATGTGAAGAATATGGTGCTTTAGGCGGTGGGGTGATTATTTTTCTCTATCTGTTTTTAGTGATCCGTTGCATGCGGTTGGTGACGAAAAGCCCGAAAACATTTGGTGCGATGTTGGCCATCGGATTGTGTCTATCTCTGGTGATGCAGGCATTTACTCACATTGCCGTATCCACCCATTTGGTGCCAGTGACCGGATTGACGCTACCTATGGTGAGTATGGGCGGGACATCGATCGTATTTACTTGTATTTCCTTTGGAATTATTTTAAGTGTTAGCAAATATATTGAAGCAATAAAAGAACAAGTTGATCTCAAATTGGTGCCAAATTAATGTATGCGGCGACCTCGATTTATAATTAGTGGCGGAGGGTCTGGAGGACATATTTTTCCTGCTATCGCAATAGCAAACGCATTAAAAGAGGAATTTCCCGAAGGTGAAATCCTTTTTGTGGGAGCAGAAGGAAAAATGGAGATGGAAAAAGTGCCCAAAGCGGGTTACAGAATAAAAGGACTGAAGATAGTCGGTCTGCAAAGGTCTTTGACATGGAAGAATGTGTTGTTTCCTTACAAACTCATAGTGAGCTTAAGACAAGCACAGAAAATTATTAGAGAATTCAATCCGGATATAGTGATTGGAGTGGGTGGTTATGCCAGCGGACCTACGGTAGCAATGGCTTCATTTATGGGAATTCCCACTTTGATTCAGGAGCAAAATTCATTTGCAGGATTAACCAACCGGTGGTTGGCAAAAAAAGTGAATCGCATCTGTGTGGCTTACGAGGGAATGGAAAACGTGTTTGAAAAAAGTAAACTTGTCCTCACTGGTAATCCGGTGAGACAAGACATCCTGGAATTGCCAGCAGCAGAAAAGGCATATCTGCATTTTAATTTGTCTACGGATAAAAAAACGATTTTAATTTTTGGTGGTAGTCTGGGATCTCGTACCCTGAATCAAGCGATGAAAGAAAATAGGGCGGTAATTGAGAGGAGTGGAGTTCAATTTTTGTGGCAGATAGGGAGCTTTTATCGAGAAGAATATTTTACATGTGAAACAGCACAATTGTCTAACGTAGTGGCGATGGAATTTATCGACCAAATGGAGCTGGCATACCATTGTGCCGATTTAGTGATTTGCCGGGCAGGAGCATTGACGATCGCTGAGATCTCGGTTTTGGGAAAAGCATCCATACTGGTGCCTTCACCCAATGTGAGTGAAGATCATCAAACGCATAATGCAAAAGCATTACTTAGTAGAGATGCCGCCATGATGGTCTCTGATAATCAGGCAAGTAGTGATCTGATTAATATCGCGTTAGAAGTCGTACATGATCAAAGTAAAATAGAGTTGCTGAGCCGGAACATTCTCAAATTGGGAAAGCCAACAGCGACACAAGAAATAGTGAAGGAAATTGAAAAACTGATTAGTAATAAATGAAATTAGTAGGAGGTCGAACAAAAAAAATCTTTTCTGCTTTGTGGTGGAGCTCGATCGCTATGTTGTTTTGTATTACAACGATCAGTGCTGTGGCTCTGCACAGCAAACATCAGATAAAGAAAGTAGAATATCATCTCATTCATTTGTGTGATGGCAATGACCTCATTACGGTTGATGAGATTAAAAAGAAAGTTTTTGCAGCTTATAATCTGGATTTTGTGGGCGTAGAAATCGATAGAATTGATCTGGAAGGATTGGAGACAATCTTGCGGAAAGAAGCATTTATTGTGGACGCAGATGCCTATTTGGACGCCCGGAATGTTTTGCATCTTGACATTGCTCAACGTACACCAATTTTGCGGGTTATTGGATTAAATGGTGCCAACTACTACCTGGATGCGGAAGGCGTGCGACTGCCTTTATCAAAGCATTTTACGGCAAGAGTTCCGGTAGTTTCAGGTGCAGTATCTGATTATAGTGAAGATTTTTTCAAGAAAAACACTAGCCTCAAGGCGGCATATGAGGTGGTTAAAGAGGCACGGGAAGATGCACTGGTTGCCGCCTGGTTGGAAGGTATTTATGTACAAAGTAATCAGGATTTATGGTTAACAGGAAATGTCGGCGATTTTAAAATCATTTTTGGTGATGATCAACATTTGGATCACAAATTCCACAAAATGAAATGCTTTCTGAAAGATGGATTGAAAATCACCGGATGGAAAAATATTGAAAGTATTAATCTGAAATATAATTCGCAGGTAGTGGTAAAATCACCGGCGAAAGTGTGAATGATTTAAAAGAACAATAAACAGCAATAATGAGACCTTATCAATTTGATCCAAAAGAAGTGGTAGTAGCCGTAGATATTGGCACCACCAAGGTTTGTGCCGTTGCCGGCCGACTCAATGAATATGGTAAGATTGAGATTTTGGGTATGGGAAAGGTGCGCTCGGAGGGAGTGTTGAGAGGGGTGATTTCGAATATTGAAAAAACAGTCAATGCCATAAAAGAGGCTATTTCTGCGGTTGAAAAACAATTGGATTCAACGGTTAAAATTGTCCATGTGGGAATAGCCGGTCAGCATATTAAGAGCTTGCAGCACCGTGGTATTCTTACTCGTGATAATGCACACGATGAAATAGGTCAGGAAGATATCGAGAAGTTAATTCGAGATATGTACCGGCTGGTTTTACCGCCGGGAGATAAAATATTGCACGTGATTCCCCAGGAATTTACGGTAGATAATGAACAGGGAATTCTTGATCCCATTGGAATGTCAGGCATCCGGTTGGAGGCAAATTTTCATATCATAACCGGTCAGATTACTGCATCCAATAATATCCTGCGCTGCCTGGAGAAGGTCGGATTGGAGGTTGCTGATCTCACCTTAGAGCCGATTGCAAGTGCAGAATCCATACTCAGCAGAGAAGAGAAGGAGGCAGGAATCGCTCTGGTGGATATAGGTGGAGGTACCACTGATCTTACCATATTTTATGATGGTATCATCCGGCATACTGCTGTGAT
Source organism: Saprospiraceae bacterium (assembly GCA_013001805.1). Classification (GTDB taxonomy): domain Bacteria; phylum Bacteroidota; class Bacteroidia; order Chitinophagales; family Saprospiraceae; genus JABDMH01. Next base: position 4,760 of record JABDLW010000543.1, read on the forward strand.
ACCCTTCGGGGGCAATGTGGTTACCCGGGATATTAAAGAGGGCTGCACCATCATGCCTCACCAGGCTGAGAAGTTGAAGATTAAATTTGGTTCTGCCCTGGCAGATGAAGTTTATGATAACCGGATTATTACCATCCCGGGTCTAAAGGGTCGTGAACCGAAAGAGATTTCAGAGAAAAATCTCGCCTTGATCATTCAGGCAAGGATGGAGGAAATATTTGATTATGTACTGTGGGAGATCAGACGTTCTGGCTACGATAAGAAATTGATAGGTGGAATTATATTGACCGGTGGTGGATCTCTCCTGAAACAAATAGATATCCTATCGGAATATCATACGGGTATTCCAACTCGGGTGGGTTATCCCGTAGATCAGCTGGCGCACGGCT
>JABDLW010000359.1 GCA_013001805.1 Saprospiraceae bacterium
GTTAGCGGCCAATGGTTCGATCAATGATTGGCAACGCTCTTGAAGATAGACACCGAGTTTCGCACGGGGCGGATATACATCGATATCGGTTGATGCTTTACCCTGATCAAAGTCAGCCCATTGATGATAGGAGGGAAAGCCAGGAAGTTCTATACCTTTATAAATAAGAGACTTACGACCCTGAAGTTCAAGAGCCCGTTCAGAAACATTCAGCCAATTATCATTTGTTTGTTGGGTATCATAGACTTGGCCGTTACCAAAGTTGCCTGTTGCTTCAAAAAGCAGCAACTGCACATCGGGGGCCTCTTGATGGTCTACCAAAGTGCTGATCAAATTTTCAAGGGCATAGCTCCCTCTGGGGCCCATACCGATCATGGCGAGTGTTCGTTTATTTCTCAATATTTTTATTTTTTTTCAGGACTTTTTAAGATCCGGTTGTTTTTATACTAAATGATAAAAGGGGTTATCATATAACAAACATAAAAAACTTCAATGTTAAAGCTATTAGGCATCTTTTCAAAAGGTGCCTTTTTTTATTTGGGTGTTGCACAGATTACTTTTTTCCATAATTCATATCCCAATCGATTCATATGCAGGCTATCGGCGATAAATATCGATGGTTCAGGACGGCCATTTGCATTCAACATCACATCCCAGACATCGATATAGGTGAGTCTATCATCTGTTTCACTATAATTTTTGAGCAAATCATTAAAAGTTTCATACTGCGCCTTTAGGCTCCATCGCGAAAGGCTCGGCTTTGCACTGATCAAATAGATCTGGGTATCGGGTTGCGCTTTGTGGATTTTGGCAACGACTTGTTTTGTGGTGATTAAGATGGAGTCCGGACGCTTATCGGCATTGATATCATTATCCCCTTCATAGATAAAGACTTTATTAGCTTGGTAGCGCAGTACGAGTTCATCGAGAAAATATAGCAGGTCCGACATTTGTGAGCCGCCAAAACCGGTATTTACTACCGTATACTGCTGGCAATCCTCGGCGAGTCCTTCCCAGAGGCGCATACTTGAACTTCCGGTGAAAACCGCGAGATTTTCAGCTTTTGGTTTGGGCAATTGCTTTAAAGAATCGATTTCTTCATCAAATCGATGCGGGTCTTGGGCATGGAGGGATACGATACTTAAGAAACTCAAGACTAATAAAATGGTTCGCATAGATTCGGTCGATTAATGCCTCAAAGATACATTCTAAATTTTTTAGTAATTTAGTGCAACAGCTATTCGTTTCGGAATTCCTAAAAATTATCAAAGGAATCCTCTTATCATGAAGATCCAATAGAGCAGGAAAATTATTGTGCTATCCTAGCATTGAAATAATCTTTTGAAACGCATCAATCATGGATCGAAGGAGCTTTGTTCTACTGAGTGCAACCGGAGCCGTTGCGCTAACCATACCTGTCGCCTGCTCAGGCTTCGGTACCGTAAGGTATGACCCCATACTGAATCAGCCACAATCACTAACCTCATTGTTAACACCTGATCAGATCAGCAGTATTGGTAAAAAGTATCGCGAAAAAGTACCCAAAGAGAAAACAGTCAACGCCATAGCCAGAAAATTACTGGACGATATTTCTGCCGAAGGCGATGCACTTATAGCAGCCATTGACAAAAAGATTAAAAAGGACTTTGAAACAGGGAACACCGCATTCATAGAAGGCTGGGTGCTGTCTGTTACAGAAGCACGGCAATGTGCACTTTCTACACTAGCAACTCAAAACGCCTAAGCATGCATATTGACGCCAGAAAACTACCAGACAATTCCGTTATCGACGGCGATATCTGCATTGTCGGCGCCGGAGCTGCCGGTATTAGCATTGCACTTGATTGGATTGATAGTCCGCATAAAGTTATTCTGTTGGAAAGTGGCGGATTTGAATATGATCACGAGGTACAAAAATTGATTAATGGAAGCACTACCGGACAAAAATATTTTCCATTAATATCAAGCCGCATTGCTGCTTTTGGAGGCACGACAGGGCATTGGGCAGGGATGTGTTCACCCATGGATAACATTGATTTTATGAAACGAGATTGGGTACCGCATAGTGGATGGCCGATCACGAGGCAAGATCTCGATCCGTATTACGAACGGGCACATGAAGCCCTTCAACTGGGAGCTTATAATTATGACCTTGCCTATTGGCAGGAAAAAACACCCGATCTCGCTGAATTTGCACTTGATAAAGAAGTCGTTTATACCAAATTATGGAAGATCAATGGCGCTCGCTTTGGTCAACTCTATAAAGAATCGATTGAAAAAGCACGAAATATACATTTGTATACCTATGCAACGCTTACCAATATTTTAGGTAATGAAGGGCTGTCAGAAATCAAGGAGGTGACCATCAAAAATACGGCCGGTAAAACACATACAGTGCGCGCCAAGCATTTTATATTGGCCGGAGGATCGATTCAAAATGCACGCATGCTATTGGCATCGAACACGCAATCAGAAAAAGGTGTGGGGAATGACAATGACAATGTAGGGCGGTATTTTATGGAACATTTAGAGATCCAATCTGCTGAGATATGGCTCTATAAGCCTTTCCGGGCGAAATTATATTCGTACAGTGGTGATGGTGGGGTCTATGGAGAACTGGCTATTTCAGAAAAAGCGCAAAGAGAACATCGAATCTTAAATGGTACAGCAGGTTTAGTACCCTTAAGCCTCGCCAAAGGACAAACCCCACGTATTGAGCTCTGGCAGGATGATGATCCGCGCAAATCAATGGATCGATTAATTAAAAATTGGACCGAGGCTGCCTTAGAAGCAAAAGCCGAACTCTATGGTGAGGATGAAGATAGTACTGCGCCAAAAACCGCAGAAGAAGAACTTATGGAATTACTGGCTTTATTTGATAAGCTGAGTATGACGAATTCATTTGAAACCCAAACACGTATCGAGCAGTCACCTAATCCTGATTCTCGCGTTACCTTAGGGAGTGAACGTGATGCGCTGGGGATGCCGAGGGTGAATTTGCACTGGAAACTTTCAGAAATCGATAAAAGAAGTATACGTACCATCTATCAATTGATCGGTGAGCAAATGGGACTTGCGGGTCTTGGGCGTGTTTGCTTGAAGGAATTTTTACAGGACGAAAATGACAATACGACCTGGCCAGAAGGCACCAATGCCGGATGGCATCATATGGGAACGACACGCATGAGTGATGATCCGAAAACCGGAGTGGTCGATGCGAATTGCCAGGTGCATGGTATTTCTAATTTATATGTGGCCGGAGCGGGCTGTTTTGCGACCTCGGCAGCACCAAACCCTACATTGACGCTGGTAGCGCTCTCAATCAGGCTTTCAGATCATGTAAAACAAAAAATGAACGCTATTTAAGCCGGTCATTTGGCATACCCAAGTATCAATGCTTTTATTGAATACAATTTGAAGTCAAATCGGCTTTTTCAGGACTTTTTGAGGTTCAGTTGTCTTTATACCACATGATAAAAGGGGTTATCATAACATAAAAAACTTCAATGTTTTATAGCGATTAGGCATCTTTTCAAAGGGTGCCTTTTTTTCTTTTCTTATTTTTAGGGCCATGAAAATCGTCTTTGCCACCCATAACCACAATAAACTAGTTGAAGTACAGCAATTGCTACCGGAATCCATTGAACTCTTGAGTTTAGGTGAAATCGGTTGCCAAGAGGAGATCGCAGAAACCGCAGCTACCCTTGCGGGGAATGCACAACTCAAAGCCAATTATGTGATGCAACAGTATGGCTATGACTGTTTTGCCGATGATACCGGATTGGAAGTCACAGCCTTAAACGGTGAACCCGGAGTCTATTCGGCACGCTATGCCGGTGAACCTACTGATGCGGAGGCGAATATGCAGAAGTTACTGAGCAAATTAAAGGATAAAAAGGATCGATCAGCACAGTTTAAAACAGTCATTGCCTTGAATTTAAAAGGAAAGCAGTACCTATTTGAAGGTGTTTGTCAAGGCGAGATCCTGCATGAAAAGCAAGGTACAGAAGGCTTTGGTTATGATCCGATCTTTAAACCCCATGGATACGATGTATCCTTTGCTGAAATGACGCTCGCGGAGAAGGGTGCTATTAGTCATCGGGGTCGGGCTGTTGGGGCTTTAGTCGCGTTTTTGACAAATCAATTGTAATCGTCACTTCGAGTGATCCTGACAGTCATCGTCAGGATTGTATCGAGAAGTAGACGTTATTAGTTCTCGAAGTAATCTTTCAAATTGGAGTTACCATTAGGCAGATTGCCGCCCCCGAGTGCTCAGGGCCGCAATGACGTTTCAAATGAAACTACACACCCCTAATTTGCTTCGCAACGTATTCTCAGAGAAAATATATTTTTTTAACACCCCTGATTT
>JABDLW010000550.1 GCA_013001805.1 Saprospiraceae bacterium
TCTGAAGCAAGATATTGTGTTGGTGCACGGGGGAGGCAAACATGTCGACCAATGGATGGAGAAGCTTGGTAATCAGCCAACTATGATTGACGGCCGGCGGGTGACTGACGCACTAAGCCTGGAGCTGGCAGTCATGAACTATGCCGGATTGATTAACAAATCATTAGTGAGTTCGTTACAGGCCTTAAAAAGAAATGCCCTGGGCCTCAGTGGGGCCGATCTACGCTGCATTACATCCGTTAAAAGACAGCACCCTACTATTGATTTTGGATATGTAGGAGATGTAACCAAGGTGAATAGTGAAGTTTTTCAGTGGTTACTCCAACACCAGGTGACTCCCGTGTGCTGTGCCATCACCGCGGATCAGGGTGGACAATTGCTAAATACCAATGCCGATACCATCGCTGCGGAAATCGCCAGTGCATTGGCTTCCATGTTCAGAGTTAGCCTTTGGTACTGTTTTGAGAAAAAGGGGGTATTGGAAAATGTTTCAGACGAAAATAGCGTGGTTGCATCACTTACGCAGGAAAAATACCGGGAAATGCTGAATCGACAATTAATCCATACCGGTATGTTACCAAAACTAAAAAATTGCTTCGACGCATTAAATGCCGGTGTTCAGAAAGTATATATTACTGACTATTTAGGTATTCAAAACATCCCAATACCATCCGGGACAAAAATATCTATACAATGAATGCCCCGTTTGAAAAGGCTGTGGCTTTACTACAGAAGTTAATCGCGCAACCATCCTTTTCCCGGGAGGAAAATAGCACAGCTGATATACTTAGTGAATTTTTTCTCAGCCAGAAATTATCTCCCGAGCGCATTGGCAACAATATCCTGGTGCAGCATCACAGTACAATGGAAGACCGGCCTTGCATTCTATTGTGTTCACATCACGACACCGTTAAACCGAATGCCGGATATTCGCGGGATCCTTTTTCCCCTGACATAGAAAAGGGAAAATTATATGGACTGGGATCAAACGATGCGGGTGCGTCGCTTGTGAGTATGATCATGGCCTTTCTTCATCTGATCCGCAAGCATCCGACCATGAATATCATACTTGCAGCGGTAGCCGAGGAAGAAATATCGGGACCAGGCGGCGTTTCCGCTGTGTTAAGCTCCCTTCCGGCGATAGATCTGGCCATTGTTGGAGAACCGACAGAAATGCGTATGGCGGTTGCCGAAAAAGGTTTGGTAGTGATTGATGGAATTGTGAATGGTGTGCCGGGTCATGCAGCGCATGAGAACACAAAAAATCCTATTTATTTGGCTTGTAGAGACATCCAGCGCATTGAGAAATTCAAATTTGACCGGGAAAGCAAGTTCCTGGGTAAGACAAAAGCAAGTGTTACTGTAATTAATGCCGGACAGGCACACAATCAAGTTCCGGCCAAATGTCAGTTTGTCGTCGACGTTCGTGTGAATGAAGCGTACACCTTGGAAGAGATTGTTGAATTGCTGCAGGCAGAGGTAGAAAGTAAACTTACTGCACGATCATTGCGCTTGCGGTCCTCCGGTCTTGATAGTGATCATCGTATGTGGGAAGTTGCCCGGTCACTACAGCTGGATACATTTGGCTCAGCCACTCTGTCCGATCAGGCATTGATGCCATTTCCCTCCATTAAAATCGGGCCTGGAGATACATTGCGTTCCCATGCCGCTGATGAATTCGTCTATTTATCCGAGATCGAGGATGGTATTGAAAAATATATTGAGTTAGTTGAAGCTTATATTAACGCCCTATGAAAATTTGGGAAAAAAACATACCAACAGATAAATTGGTGGAAACATTTACCATTGGCAATGACCCGGAGTATGACATGGTTTTGGCTCCGTACGATGTAATCGGATCTCTTGCTCACACCAAAATGTTGCTTAAAGTCGGTTTATTAGATTCGCGGGAACATGCAGCGATTGAAAAATCGTTAAAAAGTATATATCAAAACATTATCGCCGGTAATTTTAAGATCGATGAAAACGTTGAGGATGTACATTCCCAGGTAGAGTTTCTTCTCATCGCCGAGCTTGGAGAAGTAGGAAAAAAAATTCATGCCGGCAGATCAAGGAATGACCAGGTGTTGGTCGATCTTAGATTAATGCTTAGAGAAGATATCGTCGAAATCATCGAATTAAAAAAGACACTTTTTGATCTGCTCATCACGTTGGCCGGAAAACATAAAGATGATTTATTACCCGGCTATACGCATCTCCAGGCAGCAATGCCGTCATCGTTTGGGCTTTGGTTTTCCGCCTACGCAGAAAACATGGTCGATGACTTGCGGGTATGGCAGGCAGCCTTTGAAATAATCAATCAAAATCCGCTGGGCTCCGGAGCCGGATACGGAACCTCCCTCCCACTCGACCGCACCTTGACCACGCAACTCCTGGGGTTTAAAGAATTGAATTATAATGTTGTACACGCACAAATGGGAAGGGGAAGGTCTGAATTATTTATGTCTTTTGGACTAGCTGCCACCGCCAGCACCCTTAGCAAGCTGGCGATGGATGTGTGTCTTTACAACAGTGAAAATTTTGCATTTATCAAACTTGATCCCGCTTTTACTACTGGATCCAGTATAATGCCTCACAAGAAGAATCCGGATGTTTTCGAATTAGTACGCGGAAAATGCAATGTGATAGGGCAACTTCCCGGTGTTATTTCAGGTGCCTTTGGTTTTCTTCCCAGCGGGTATCATCGTGATTTTCAATTGTTGAAAGAACAGATTTTTCCAGCTATAGCTGAAATTAAATCCTGCCTGCAAATAGTAACTCTTGCTTTGACAAACATTACCATAAATAAAAACCTGCTGTCTGACGATAAATACAAATTGATTTATTCCGTGGAGGTTGTAAATAGCCTGGTAAATGAAGGTGTACCATTTCGCGAAGCCTACCGTCAGGTGGCTGAATCGATTGCCTCGGGAACCTTTACACCAGATACAATTGTGAAACACACCCATGAAGGGAGCATCGGCAATCTTTGCCTGGAGCAGATTCATGAAAAATTTGCCCACTCTTACGGCACTTTTGATTTTACTTTTCGCGATGCTTTATCAAATCTG
>JABDLW010000554.1 GCA_013001805.1 Saprospiraceae bacterium
ATAGGGCTCCACAGGGGACCAGTGATTATGGGAATTATTGGCGATGAAAAACGTAATGATGTAAATGTGCTTTCTGACGCAGTAAATATTGCCAGTAGACTGGAGAGTCTGACTCGTCCCTTAAACAGTCAGATTATTGTCAGCCAAAGCACTCTTGGAGAAGTTTCTGATCAATCATTTTTCACCTACCGTAATTTGGGACGATATAGATTAAAAGGTAAATCCCAAGCAACCGATCTATTCGAGATAATTGATGCTGAGGACAACGTCAGCCGGAATCTGAAAACTAAGACCTACAACACTTATAACTTAGCTATTGAGAGTTTTAACAAGGGCAGTTTTAATATTGCAAAGGAATATTTTCAACTTGTATTACAGGAAAATCCTGCTGATAAATTGTGCCAACGATTTATTGACCGAATATCAACGTTGGAAAAATCCCCAATACCCACTGATTGGGATAGTGGCGAAGTCATGGAAAAGTAGGAAGATCCAGTAGTTTCATACTTCATATTAATGTATATTCTAAATAAAAATTATGAAGAAAAAAGTAATTATCTTAGGGGGAGGAGTAGCCGGAATGTCAGCAGCTCACGAGCTAATCATTAGAGGATTTGATGTCGAGATCTATGAAAGGCAAAAGGACTATGTAGGAGGCAAAGCTCGGTCGGTAAACGTGCCAGATACCAATCATCTTGATCCAGATAAATACCTTCCTGGGGAACATGGATTTCGTTTTTTTCCAGGATTTTATAAACACATCGTCGATACGATGCGACGCACACCCCAGAGTATAGAAAATGATCAATATAGTGATCTATCCTGTTTTGAGAACTTGGAAGATGCAGAAAAAATTATGATTGCAAAATATGAAGGGCCACCAATTGTATTCCCTACTAATTTTTTTGGCAGTTGGGCCAATATCAAGATGTTATATGACCTCATTAAGAATCGTGACGAATACTTTGGATTGGAAAAAGGTGAATACTCGTTTTTTGCTAAAAAGATACTCCAATTGTCATGCAGTAGTCATCAAAGGAGGGATGAGGAATACGAAAAGGAAAGTTGGTGGGAATACACCAATGCAGATGCAAAAAGTGAAGCCTATCAAAAATTACTGGTGATTGGTGTAACCAGGACTTTAGTGGCCGCTGATGCTAAATTGGCGAGTACAAAAACCGATGGTAATATTATCCTGCAATTAATCTATGATTTCATAGACCCTACTGTACGTGCTGATCGACTATTTAATGCACCAACCAATGAAGCATGGTTGACCCCATGGTATAATTACTTGGTTCATAAGGGAGTAAAATATCATAAAAATGCTTTGGCAACAAGTATAAATCTAGATTCTGGGAAAAAGATTTCATCGGTTGAGATTTTCGATCAAGAGACTAAGAACAGCAATGTAGTAACTGGAGATTACTACATTTTGGCGGTTCCTGCTGACAGGGCATCTACACTTATTTCTTCGGAAATGAGGGAGGTAGATCCAGACCTGATCAAAATAGATGAACTAGTGAAAGATATGAGTTGGATGACAGGAATGCAGTTTTATCTAAATTCTGAGGTTAAGATTAACAGTGGACATGTAAATTATGCTTATTCAGAATGGGCCCTTACTTCTGTTGATCAGATGTCATTTTGGAAAAATTATGATCTTTCAAACAGATTCAATGGGAAGATTAAAAGCATTTTGTCTGTTGATATTTCTAATTGGCTGGATGAGGAAGATAATTATCCAGCGGCTTCAAAGGAAAATATATTTGAAATTAAGAATAGAGTCTGGAGTCAATTGGAAAAAAGCTTAAATAGAAATGGTCAGAAAATAATTGACGAGAGTATGATTGAACATTATTATTTAGATAGCGATATAATGCTTTATCCTCTTCGACCTGCCAAACCTCATGAAAATAAGGAGAAAATGCTCGTGAATACTAAGAATTCTTGGCAAAATAGACCTGAAAGCATTACTAAGATATCGAACTTTTACTTGGCTTCTGATTACGTCCGAACGAATACAGATCTTGCCACAATGGAGGCAGCAAATGAGGCTGCTCGCCGTGCTGTTAATGGAATACTAAAGGACTCTGCATCTGATGAGGAAGACTGTAAGATTTGGAAATTAAAGGAACCATTGTTATATGCTCCGTTGAAATGGTATGATAGAAGGCGCTTTAAAAGAGGATTAGAATTTAGTTTCCGCTTTCCAATTTGGCTCTTTCTTTTCATGGTTGTATGGGTGATAATTTACTTATTTTTTAAATTGCTAGGAATTATGATGTTTAAACTGCTTGGGCTTAAGCCAAGGTAGTACTCTTGTTTCATCAGAATACAGCTTATGTATTATTTATTAGTTCAAAGTTGGTTAAATTCGTATGTTGCCTTCAAACCTGATATTAAAGTATTGGACTTATTTCAAGTTTAAAATAAGGTAGACGATAAAGATTCGATCGTCCATCTTGGAATAGATGATCATATTGCTGAATCTCTTGTCTGTGCACATTTGAGGTTCGCGTGTTGTTGAATCTCAATTATGACATTTGATCACGTAAACTTTGTTGCAAATGCCCGCTTGAGTGCTGCATCACTCTTTGAACATTGGCTTAAGCACCCTATCGATGTAAAGACCATCTTTTAGTGTAATCCCATCAGGATCTGTTATACACGCATCACATTCATCTTCTATGATGATCCAGCCCCGGTAATCCGTATCTATTAAATATTGAGCGATGGCCTCAAATTCAATGATGCCTTCACCAGTGGCAGCCCAGCGGCCGTCGTCGTGCATATCTTTATAGTGTACCAGGTTTACCGCATCCCGGTATTCCTTAATAATCGCCATGGGATCCATGTTTCCTTTGGCAATATGACCCACGTCGGGACAGTATCCGATGACCTCACTGTCCAGCCCTTCCATCATCATAGCGTAGTCGCTTTCAGTTCGAAAAACGGAGCCTAAAGGGGAATTTGGGTGCTTTGAGCAGATGATGCCTTTTTCTGCAGCCCTGCGGGCAAAGTCGTTGACACAGGAAATACAGTTCGCTTGACGTACCGCGAGGTTGTCACGATTTGCCTGAGGCATCTGCACCAGCAGAAGCAGTGTATCGGGAAAATGTGATAAGAAATTTATCCATCCGTCAGCCCGTTTTCGCTCTTCCGGAGTTTCTTTAGGGTCCAGCCAATCTTCAACAACGCAGAGCACCGCCAGTTCCATTTGGTACTTATCTAATGCCTCTTGCAACAAAATGGGATCGGAGAGGTGCCGCAGAAAACTCGATTCCGGCTCGATTCCAGCAAAGCCCGCTTGTTGACAAACCTGCATAATATGTTCAAGCCTACCCTTGTACTGTTCTCCCGGCATCTGCCAGGTGTAGGTTTCACATCCGATCTTGATTTTGGCCATAACTTTACAAAGCTGTGAGGACAAAGATATAATATTCAAAGAAAGACCCTGATGTCATTGAGCAGGAAAGGGCTCACGACATAGCAAGAATTGCAAGCTCCGGGAAATATTCATTAAACAAATGGCCATGAGATAATAATGGCAAAATAAATTATGGAGTGTATTTAATGTTGGGAGCGTAAAAACTCCGATGTCACCTGATTAAACCGAGCCAAATCCTCCCAATGATGCACGTGTCCACCCGTGGGAAATTCGACCAGACTTGAGCCAGGAATTCTTTCGTGTAAGATTTGCGAAAAAGCAGGAGGTGTGAAAATATCCATAAGGCCCACAGTAATTAATGTGGGGACATTTATTTGATGGAGACGATCAACCGTATTATGCTGGATGCAAGCGTCCAGTTGTCCATCAAAACCGTTTCGACTCTGAGGAGATGGATTATTTTTTGCTGATTCCTGACCATCCATCAGATCTTGCATATTATTTTCATAGTAAGGTGGAGCGAAAATCCATAGCTGAAGTAATTCCATAAAATCCTCAGGTCTGCTGGTTACTCGCAGCTTCTTAAGGTTTTCATAAACGGTTTTGGCATAATTATTAAACTTAGGCCAGGTACTAATTAAAACCAAGTATTTTACCCGGTGGGGAAAATTGATAGCCAACTCCTGAGCGATGGCACCACCCATGGAGATGCCTGCCACATGTGCCTGATCAATTTTCAGGTGTTGCATCACGGCAACGGCATCTTGCGCCATCATCAAGGTAGTGTAGGGTCCTCCTGGTGCATCAGACTTTCCGACACCGCGATTATCAAGAATAATGCAACGAAAATGTCTCTCATATTCTTTTATATGTTTTTCCCAAACATTGCCATCAGCACCAAAACCCATTAATAAAACCAGAGGTTCTCCGGTTCCGCGCTCCTGATAATATATTTTGGTTCCTTCAGAATTTATTAGTCCATCTTTCATCCTTCTTGATTTCCTATTTTATTCGGTCCACGCCATTGTAGAGAATTCTAACTCACGCCAGATTATGTTAAGTCGTAATTGATTCACAAATAAAATCTGGTATAATGCCAGTGGTCTTTATGTAAAATTCCGCCTGATCGGGAATAGTGTTTCCACTGAGTACCAGCACTGTATCTATGCCAAATTTATTTCCACCCAAAATATCCGTGTGTAAGGTATCACCTACCATTAGCACGTCATCTTTTTGATAGTCATTTTCTTGCTTAATATGCTCAAAAGCAAAATGAAACATTTGCGCGTCCGGTTTTCCAAAGCGAATAAACGTTTTTCCTACGATCCACTCCAGCAAATCGGCTATGCTCCCAATCGCAGCAGCGACCTGGTTTTCTGATACAGGATAAGTCTTGTCGGTATTGGCTACAACTACTGGCACATTGGTCCTTCTCAACAAATTGATCGTTTTATTTAGATCTAATTGCCAATCAAAACCTTCATCATCAAGTAACACCAGGGCTCGAATTTCGTCCATTTTCCGGTGATTTAAATCAAGTTTCGAGATTGGAATGGTCATCAATTCCAGTGCTTCCAGGTAGACAGCCGAATCTTTTGTCCCCAGATACGCCACTCTTCCATCTTTCACTTTGTGCCGTAGATAATCCCTTGCCAGCATACCAGAACTAATGATCTTATCTGCCGTAATATCATTGATACCTTTACTCTGATAAAAGTCGGCAAGTTGTAAGGGGCTGCGCGATGCATCATTGGTCAGGACATAAAATGCGATGTTGTTTTCTTGTAAATAAGTAAAAGTCTCTTGCACCTGCGGTAATATGCCTGATGCATTTTTCAAGACGCCAAAGGCATCAAAGAATACTGCGCGGTAGTTGCGAACAACCTTCTTGAAAGAATCTAAGTACATTAAATGGGTTTATTAAATTTTTAGTGCCTTGAGTAAATCCTCCGTATCAAAAGTTGTCAGGCTGGGGAAATATATTTCAAATGCTTCCTGCTTCAATTTTAAAGCGAATCTTGAGAGAAAAAAGTATTTTCCGAATTTGACCACATAATTTAATAGAAAAAAGCGATAAGCCTCCTTTATGAATCTCACTTCATTCTCACTAAGCGGAAATACTTTATGGTAGTGTTGCAGAAAATGGATAAACCGTTCTTCCCTAAAAGGATCGATTGAATAGCTGAAAGCCGTTTGATCTCCTTCCTCACGTACGACCCGGGCAAAGAAATAAAAATCAAGGACTCTGGTGCTCATGCGAAACCAATCGTAGTCCCACCTCGAATATAGCCTAGTGTCTTTTGTTACCGAAAAATTACCGATGTTCCAATCTATAAATACAGGAATACTATCGAAAGCTTTATAGTCCAATTTTTTACCATTCTCAAAAAATAGATTGCATTGCTCTCGTATTTCGTCCATCACCAGACGGTGCTCAAACTGTCCTTCTTCGCTGTCAAGGATATTAAGCAGATCCAACAGGTCTTTCTCCATTGTCTTGGATGAAGGTGGTAAAACATCCTGGAGATCCGCGCAGGCAAGATGAAATCTGGCTAGTTCCTCCCCCAGGATACCGATCTGCTGACGGCTCAGGATTTTGGGCAGTCTATCTTGGGTGCGGATGGGGTTGTAGAAGACCACCCAGATATCCACACCGGTATGATGATAGTGATAGGTAAATACTTCATTATTTTTTGTCAATGCCCGGCCGACAAAATGTTCGTAGGGATACAGTAAGTTGTTGGCTAATACATTAATGATCTGATGATCTTCTTTGAAATGCTCATAGTGCCCAAAGTGCGATATCTTCGCTATAACAAAAGGGCCGCCCTGGAAATTAACCTTGAATACATGATTTGTTGAGACTTTGGCACTTATATCTTCTACGGTATTAATCTTCTTTGCCGAACTGTAGCGGCTCCATGCAAGTGTAATAATGGCTGAATAATCAATAAATCGCACTATGTATTATTTTGTAGTTAGGTACCGGTTGACTCCCTGATCAAAAGGAACAGGAATTCTTCATTCGGCCTCTGCTTGAGCTTGAAAAAATTCATTTTTGAAAAATCGATTTTATGCCGGTGCTCGCACTAAGCTTCATCCCATTTGTTTTTGATGAAATCATATCCGTCACGGTAAATTTCCTCTAACGTCGGTTGGAAATTGCGCCAAACATTTATTCCGGAGGCAAATTCGGGATTATTTCTGCTGAAAGCTTCTATCGTCAACCATTTATCATAATTAATTGCTTTGAGGGTCTTAAACACCACATCCCAATTTACCTGTCCGGATCCTGGAGTTCCACGATCACTTTCAGAAATGTGTACGTGTGCGATATGTGATGCATGCGTCCGAATCACTTCTTCCATATTTTTTTCTTCAATATGGGCATGATGCGTGTCAAAAATCATTTGGAGATGAGGACTGTCCACGGCTTTAATGAGGTTGGCTATGTCACCCAGGGTATTATAGAGATAACACTCAAAGCGGTTTAGTGCTTCCGGAGTCAGGATAATATTGTGTTGAGCTGCATATTCCGCAACCTGACTGAGAACCTCTACACTGCGATCACGTTCCCCGGCTGTGGGGGGATGACCGGAAAATGATGCAAAAGCGGAGTGAAATGGTCCGGCAATAACCTGTGCTCCCATTTCAGCTCCCATATCGATTCGCCATTTCAATTGTTCAACTGCTTTTTTTCTAACAGCTGGATCGGGACTTACCGGATTAGCATCATCGAAGACAGAAGTGACAGCAGTGCATTCAAGATCCAGCCTTTCGAGCATTTTACCAATATTGCTATAGAATTTGGCATCACTGTCTCCAATGGGTATTTCGATACCATCGAATCCTGTGCGTTTCAGGTCTTCGAGAATGGGCTGGTAATCCTCTGTGACAGACGTAGTCCACAGGAGCATATTCATGCCAATTTTCATGAGCTACTGTTAATTAGTTTGGAAAGTCGCAAGTTATGAAAATCGGCATATTATCCACAATCGATACGCGACTTAACCGGCCTAAAATACCTTTTGCTCTATTTCCTATTCATGATCCGAGATCAAAGTCACTCTTTTTCCGGATTGGTAAGGAAGGGAAACTCAACTAGCCCTTGCCGGTAACACGCTTACCTTGTCTCACCCGGCTATGTTTATTAGCCATAGTATCTCGTTTATACTGGTCACCGATGGCTTTCTCAAGCTGGCTGATTTTGAGACTTAGGCTTTGAATTGCCGCGTGTTGTTGGGAAACGATCTTTGACAATTCCTGAATGGCAGAAATATTTAGAGTAGTCAATCCTTCATAATCAACGCTGCGAAAATCAGCTACCTCCTCGCCATAAACAAAGACTTTTTCCGCCTTAAGGTCGGTTGCCTTTATTAAGACCTGGTATTCTGATGGTATGGCAATTATCTCGTATAGATTAGTAGCCTGATCTGATATAATCTGAATTTTATTTGCTTCGTGAGTAAGATGATGGATATCCTGGAAAGTAAGTAAAGAACCGTTGTGAATTCTCTCTATATTTATGGGTGCTGCATATACATTCGGAATAAACCCATAACCTCTATTTACGACTTGAGGACAAACCTGTTCTATCTGTTGAGCGATGATCTTTTTGAAAGTTTGGGACCCGTATTTATACTTATCTTTCATCGTGTAGTCCGTAACTTGCATTGAATTTATCATTTTCAGATCGGCAGCTGAATTGCTGGTGCCCAATACGTTTTTTATTCGCAAATCCGACGTTGCCCAATAGGCCTCGGCAATGATTTGACCGTGTGCTTGAATGCACAAGGCATTGCCAGTAAATCCTCCGTTATCATACTTGGTCCAGGTGCCTGGGAAGTTGCCCGGAATGAAGGAATGAATTTCCAAGGGTTTGGTAGGTGCACCTCCGACTCCTATCCAACCACTTACGTTTACGTTTCCTGCAAACTGACCTCCACCGCCGATTTCAATGTCGCCAGTGGTCAAAAGCAGACCGTTGAGGTATTGATTACCCTGCACGGACAATTGATATCCTGCAACGGGGTTTTGCGTACCTATTGCCACGGCTCCTGTATTCGTGTTCATTAATAACCTCCAGCCGGCGTTATTTCCATATAAGCCAAACAAGTCCAGTTCTTTTGTGCCCATGAATGCAATGGCTGCTGAATTTGAGGGATTGTTTAGCCAAAGCCCGGCCGAGCCGGTTGGCCCACTTTGAATGCGAATCCTATCGGCGATATCCAGTTTGTAAAAAGGGGTGGTTGTACCAATGCCAATATTTCCTGTGGTATTAATGACAAAATCCTTTAAACCTATGGTACTAAAAAGCTCCAAAGCGGTGCCTGATCCAGTACCCAGTTGGCGGAATATCCAGGGCCTTTCCGTATTGAAGGTCAGTAAATGGTTGCCGTCTCCTGGTGTTCCTAACATCACGGGACCTTCAGCATTCACAGCTTGACCGTAGATAACTCTTATCGGTAGAAGTAAGAGGAAGATGAGGACTAGGGCATGACATGATGGTTTCATTTATCTAATTTATAATGTTATAGAAAAAAATAAAGGAACCTCCCAAGTTATCTCAATGGAAGGCATAGGGAATTGTAAATTGTGTTGTTCCTGTGGGTCAGAAATACCGTCTGAAACGTTGCCAATTTACGAAACTATTAATTTCATCGGTAACGAATTTTTGTTCTTTGTTCGCCGGTGATGTTGGTGCATTTCTTCATGTAATGCGAAGCCTATTCACTACCGGCTGGAACAGCCAGGTCAGGGATGAAGTGAAACTGAGAACTATCTGTTCAATTTATTTCTATCTTACATTGAGACCAAGGCAGAGATGATGAGATTTCAGGCTTTCTTGTTATATGGGATTTTTGTGGTGCTTGTCCTTTTTGTCGTCTCCTACTCTGATCGTCCAGCAACTGACATTGACAAACCACTGGTCGTCCTGACCTTTGATGATGCAGTGAAATCACACCGCACTTTTGTAGCACCACTTCTTGTGGAGTACGGATTTAATGCAACCTTTTTTGTCACTTATGCCTGGATGACGGATACGGTCAATTTTATGACCTGGGAAGATATTGCTGAGTTGGATAGTATGGGCTTTGAAATTGGTAACCACAGTTGGACACACAGCAATTTTTCACAGCCGAAAGCGGCATTCGAACTGGAAGGAGAATTGGGCATGATTGAATGGCTCCTCAAACAACATGGTATACCAAAACCTGTGAGTTATGCACATACCGGCAATGCCTTTGGTCCGAAAGCAGTGCAAGCCCTAAAAAGGTTGGAATACCGGTATGCCCGGCGGGGAAAGCAACCTGAAGTGGCATACGGTAAGCTGGATGCCGGCCCTGGATATGATCCACAAAAACACCATCCGTTGTTAATTCCCACTACAATTGACTTTTATCCGGATATGACCTTTCCACTTTTTAAAGAGGCAATGTCTAGTGTCAAAACTCATGAAATCGTCGTGCTGCAATTCCATGGAGTGCCTGACATTGCGCATCCCTGGGTTTCCACATCACAGGATAATTTTAAGAAATACATGAACTATCTGGATAGTCAAAACTACCAGGTGATCGCGATGAAAGAACTGGACAATAATTTACTGGAAGATCCGCCAAATGACCCGATGCTGGGGGAGAGATTTCCGCCGGTTGCAGATGATGAATTGAGTTGGCCATTGGAAGTAATGCAAACACGCGAAAAGGAAGACTTCTGGGTTAAAAATATGCAGCGACATCAATACAGTTATACTGAGACGGCAGAGGTACTGGGTCAACATGACAGCACCATCCATCATGCACCAGACAAAAAAAGCTTGGATCCACCACCGGATCTGATTGAGGTGCTACCTTTTCCGGGAGGCCGTCATCCCCGGCTCGATTTTAAGGAAGGAATGTTGAGTCCGATGCGAGGAACGAAACTAAGTGTTTTCTTACCCTGGGATTCCAGGGATTACGTTGTGCTGGACATTCCCGAAGCTGTTTTTACTCAATACGGTTTGACTTTTTTAGGGCATAAACACATCCCCACCGTTTTTGACTATAGTCTAAATGCGGTTTCAAATTCAGACTGGAAAAAAGATGAACAAGGAAATTGGACGAATATCTGGTTGCTGGATAGATGGATGGAAATCAAAGCCACGGTCACCCCAGAAAAAGAACGCGTGCTCATGCAGCTCTCTCTCACCAACAATACGGACGACACCATTTTTCACGATCTGCAAACTCAGGTATGCGTAATGTTGGGAAAGGCAGCAAACTTTTCTGAGCAAACCAATGATAATAAGCAGTTCAATTGTCCAGTAGCTGTAGTGCAATCAAAAAAAGGAAATCAGTGGATAGTCACCGCCTGGGAAGGATGTTCAAATCCCTGGGGTAATGCAGATTGTCCCTGCCTGCATGCCGATCCCAAATTTCCCGATTGCTCGCCGGGGCAAACCGTCTCAATCAAAGGGATGCTTTGGTTTTATACCGGAAATAACATTCAGGCAGAAATTGACCGCGTCCGGTCGGAACTGGATTGGTTGTAATCTTTTATCAGACTAGCTCTTCCCTTACCTGGCTTCAACTGGCACCCTGGTCATTAATATTTCCAATGCGGTTAATTGATCATCTAATTCTTTACTTAATTCTTTAAATACCTGATACGCTCCATTTGTCGGTCTGGCATCACCGGTCTCCACACTACGACGCAGGGATGCCAGGCGATTATTAAGGCGTATAGGAAAATTAAGGGGATCTTGATTGCTGCGGTTCTTGGTCTGGTAAAGTGCTTCTTCCACAGTCGTCAGTTCATGAATTAATTCCGCGTGTTTTATGCTGTCCCTATCGATGAGACTTTTCCGTGTATTTCGAATTTTTATCACGGCCTCATTGGCTGCGGAAGTTTTGTCACGGATTTCCATGGCCAGTTTAAACTGAGCCTCGAGGTCATCTTGTGTCACCCCTTCCAGGTTTGGGTCAATTTTTACCCTAAGATCTTTTGAGAGCACTTGATTTGAAACGGAGAGCTTAACCTGATATTTTCCGGGAGGAGCTTTTGGCCCCCGTTGTGGTCTGGCACTCCAGATAATCATGCCATCAAAGTCGGTAGCGCCGGGGAAGCGCAGATCCCAGCTAAATGTGTTTATACCTTGCGCTGTTGTAGGTTCTGTTGATCCGCCCCTTAGCCAATAGGGAAGATCTGGATCCGGGGTATATTCTTTCTCTTTGCCAATAAATTGATCGACTAAATTTCCATCTTCATCCAGAATTTCCACCAGTACACTGTCGACTTCTTTAGAGAGGTAGTATTGGACAGATGCGTCATATATTCCCCTGATGGCATCTGCTGGAGTAAACAAATGAACTGGTCCTGTCATCAATTCAGCACTAGCTTCCCTCAGGGGTGCAATGTCATCCATTATCCAGAAGCCACGTCCATGCGTACCCAGAACAATGTCATTATCCTTGATCACCAAATCGCGGATGGGTGTATCCGGCAAATTCTGCTGCAGGCTTTGCCATAGATTTCCGTGGTCGAAGGAAACATAAACTCCGTGTTCGGTACCTAATACCAGCAAACCAGGCCGGATGGGATCTTCGCGGATAGATCGGGCAAAATGTCCCTCGGCAATGCCGTCAATTATTGGAGTCCAGGTCTTTCCAAAATCGTGTGTTTTAAACACATATGGTGCCCGGTCATCTACCTGGTAACGGTTTGCAGCGACATAGAGGGTGCCGGCACTGTGTTTCGATTCCTCGATGATACTAACACGCGAAAATTTGGGAAGGGTTGCGGGTGTAATGTCTTGCCAATTCTTTCCTCCGTCCCTGGTAATATGAATTTTACCATCATCGCTTCCTGCCCAAATCGTGTTAATATCATGCCACGATGGAGCGAGAGCAAAAACGGTAGCATAAATTTCCGGCCCATTCATGTCCTTGGTGATGATGCCACCCGTTTCTCCCAGTGTTTCGGGGTCAGCATACGTGAGGTCAGGGCTGATCTTTTGCCAGCTTTGCCCATCGTCGATTGTCTTCCAAACGTGCTGTGAACATGTATACATAACCGATGGATCCTGGGGGGCGAACATGATGGGAAACGTCCACTGCCACCGTTCCGGCAATGCGCTGGCAGGTTCTCCCGAAAAAAATCTTGGATAGACCTGAATGTCGCGGATCTGTCCGGTCTTTCGGCTATATCTGGTTAGGAGAGCACCTTGACTGCCAGCATAGAAAATATCGTGATCAGTGGGATGCTGCGTAATCCAGCCACTTTCTCCACCCCCGATATCGTAGTACCAACCATGATTTGGCCCCCGGGCTTGCATGTGTTCCCAACCATCACTCGGCATCGCCAATGTGCTGTTATCTTGTTGGGCTCCTGCCACATGATACGGTACGTCATTGGTTGCCATAACATGATAAAACTGAGTTGTACAATAATCTTGCTCAGTCCAGCTTTTGCCTCCATTTATCGTCACATTTCCACCCCCGTCATTCGAATTGATCATACGCATCGGATCGTTAGGATCGATCCATAAATCATGGTTGTCACCATGCGGCACGGTGATAGTTATATCAAAGGTCTTGCCCCCATCTGTCGATTTATAGAACCCGGTGTTGAGACAGTAAACGGTTTCCTTATCAAGCGGATCGGCGTAAATCCGGGAATAGTAAAAGGCACGCTGTCGTAATTTACGTTCATGATTGGTGCGTGTCCAGGTCCACCCGGCATCGTCCGAACGGAAAACACCACCCTCCTCAGCTTCGACAATGGCCCAGATCCGGCTGGGATCGGCAGGAGATACGGTCACACCTATTTTGCCGATGGGGCCTTCCGGCATGCCAGGGTTGTCTGTCAAGTCAATCCAATGATCGCCACCATCAACAGATTTCCAAAGCCGGCAATCCGGTCCACCACCCCACATCTTCCAGGCTTTTCGATATACCTGCCAGGTAGAAGCATAAAGCACTTCAGGATTTGTACGATCAATTATCAAGTCTACGGCTCCTGCTTTACTACTTACATAGAGCACTTTTTCCCAGGTGTTTCCTCCATCTTTACTACGGAATACTCCTCGCTCTTCATTTTCTCCATAGGGATGCCCCAATGCGGCTACATACACCAGGTTAGGATTGGTCGGATGGACCCTGATGCGAGCGATGGCTTGAGTTTCGGTCAGTCCAAGATGTCGCCATTTTTTTCCTCCATCTGTGGTCTTATAGACTCCGTCACCCTGCGTAATACTGCCCCGCAATTGCACTTCACCCATTCCGATATAGACGATGTCCGGATTTGTTTCCGCAACTGCTACGGCTCCCACCGATGAACTGGTAACCTGTCCATCCGTCACCGGTAGCCATTCCTGGCCTCCATCAGTCGTCTTCCAGAGTCCTCCGCCAGTGGCACCGAAATAATATTCATTTGGTCTTCCCGGACTGCCAGAACAACCCAAGGACCGGCCTCCACGATTCGGTCCGATATTTCGCCACTTCAGAGATTGATAGTAGGAATTTGGGATGGTGCCGAGACTTTCTTGTGCGGTGGCCGGTTGGAAAAATAGTATAGAGGTAAATAACAGGTAAAAGTGCGCGGAGGAAGTCTTCAGAGTTGTCATCAATTGTGAGCTTTTTCCCAGCTCTCAAAATAACAAATTTATGATGGTAATCTAATCGCCTACTGACGCTCCTACGTTGGTCAGCATGCCTCTCTCTCTTTTTCTCTACTGACGCTCCTGCGTCGGTCAGCATGTCTCTGTCTCTTTTTCTCTCCTGACGCTCCTAAGTCGGTCAGTATTTTAATTCGAACCATTCGTCATCGAGACGCTCATTTCAGTCGGTCTCGATCTTCGATTCGCCTACTGAAGCTCCTACGTCGGTCAGCACTTTGATTCGAACCATTCGTCATCGAGACGCTCATTTCAATCGGTCTCGATCTTTGATTCGCCTACTGACGCTCCTACGTCGGTCAGCACTTTGATTCACTATTCGAAAAATTCGTCATTCATTACTCGTCATCGAGACGCTCATTTCAATCGGTCTCGATCTTCGATTCGTCTACTGACGCTCCTACGTCGGTCAGCACTTTGATTCGAACCATTCGTCATTCGAACCATTCGTCAGATCTATTCCATGGCAGCACTACTGTTTCCATCACCCTTGATTTCCTGCTCTTTCAGACTTGCCAGGGTTTTATATGGTCCATCGGCACTTAGCATAGCAATCAGCCAGTTGGGAACTCTTCCACCTTGCTGGACCGTAAGATTGTAAGTAATTTTCACTTCGTTTTCTGCCGTCGGTTCGAGACGCCAGGAAACAAATGCCTGAGCGGCCAATCCCCCCTCACTCTTCTTTTCGGGCAACGTGTTTGTAGAGCAAACCTGATCATATACCAATGTAGCAGTGTTTTCGTCCCAGGATTTTTGCACTGCCCAAATCAGGTCACGGTCTTTGGCCGGCCAGCCCTGGGTGGTACGTGAG
This sequence comes from Saprospiraceae bacterium, assembly GCA_013001805.1. Lineage (GTDB taxonomy): Bacteria > Bacteroidota > Bacteroidia > Chitinophagales > Saprospiraceae > JABDMH01. The sequence goes on from JABDLW010000554.1 coordinate 14,857, forward strand.
TAATAATGATATCGATCATCGGAGGTCCGGTGGACAACTCTTGATTCCTTAACGCTGGATTGCCAGGATGGATAGTCTTCAACTTTGTCAAATATCGCTTCCACACTATCAATTGACATGCTGACCGTGGTGACAGCTTTAAATGCTCGTACATTCATTTCATGACATTGATGGACGAAAACTTCCACGTTGTTTTTATCTATTACTTGTTTCCATTCAGAGGGAAACTGGGCACTGAGATGACCGGTGGTCATAGCAAAAATGACAATAGAAAATAGGGTAAATGTAACTCGCATAGGCCTTCCATTGTAAGTTTTTGAGGTCAGGAATACTAGTGTTTTCGCAGGTTACATTTCAAATGGAATCCACTCTCGCAGAGTTTGAGAACAAAAATAGTGCCATAAGCTGGTGCGAATCTGTACCTGGGATATTCGTAAATAAATTGTTTAGTGAATTAGGGTTTTAGATCAACTCAAGTGAACAGTGAACCAATTTTCTATTCTATGGAGAAATTCGGGAAACAAATTGGAAGAACTCGTACGATAAGAACTTTGACTCATATAGTTCAGAATGATCTAAATGAATTTTGCTTCTTAACAACTTTGGAATCTCCGGCTCCTGCATCAATTGAGATTGGCAAATGTTAGTTACTTTGAGAAATCGATCCAAAGTAACATAGTTGACATCTTTTACTTCCAATTCCCTTAGAATGACCGAGAAATTTTCTCTTTCATAAGGGCAATACCGTAGGGGGTATCGCATGGACAAGTAGAGAGTAGGCATGTAAAAGTCATGGTGGTGGTGGTGATTGATTTTCTTATTCCGCTTCCGGACTTCCTCCAGGAGTTGATCGCAATGGAACTGAAATCGTTCGATACGCATGATCAGATCTTTTTGTTCTGAAAACAGATCACGGAACATAGAACGAACAAACTCACGATTATTTGTAATAAAAATCAACATCGCGGATTTTGCCGATTGATGGTTTCCGCCCCAAAGACTTCCGGATTTGTGATGGGATAGGGAAGCATCATACATTTTTGCAAAATCCAAAGCATCGA
>JABDLW010000557.1 GCA_013001805.1 Saprospiraceae bacterium
GATCATCACTTGCGATCAACTCCATCTGCGCATGTGCTTCAAAAGAAATCGTCTCAAATAGTCCATGTGTCAGCGCAAAATTGATTGCACGTTTGGTGGCTTCAAATGCCAATGGAGGTTTCTTTGCTAAATGAGCCGCTAATTTCATTGCAGCTTCCATCAAGTCTTCCTGGGGATACGTTCGATTAACAATGCCCATTTTAAGACATTCTTCAGCACTGATTTTATTGCCTCCGTAGATGATTTCCAGTGCCTTCGTGTAACCAACAGATCGCGCCAAAAACCACGTAGATCCGGCATCAGATACCAACCCAATATTGACAAATGCAAAGCGCATACTGGCATGATCTGCCATAATTTTGTAATCACAGGCCAGACCTAAGCCGATGCCTGCACCAGCCATGGGGCCATTTATTGCCGCTATAACCGGTTTGTGCATTTCAGTAATTCGCCGAACAATAGCACCGTAGTTTTGATTCAAATCATCACGGACATCTCGCGGGCTGGGTCGCGATGACAGGTCAGACATATCCGCACCAGCACAAAATCCCTTGCCGGCGCCAGTGAGAATAATCGCACGGATACTGTCATCATTTTTACACTGATCCAACAGCTTAACCAACTGTGCTTTGATATCCTGGTTTAATGCATTATATACTTTTGGTCGATTCAATGTCAATATGGCAATCGAATCTTTTCGTTCCAATATGATTAAGTCCTCATTCATAAGCAGATATTTGTCCCAAGAAAACGCAAAAGAGTGAAAATAAGATATTAATTATTGGCGTCCTCATTTCTTACTAATTGCTTGTTAATCAACCCTATAAGGTAGATCTGACTTTGTCAGTCAAACACAGAGCAAGAAAGTCCCCGTATCTCATTTTGCGATTGTTTACATTCCGGCTAATTTACGAGTAGATTTAACAGTAATTATGATTGACTATATAAATACTCCGGAAGAACGCTTTCAGGAACTAGATGATTACCCATTTGACGCCAACTACTTGACCATTCAAGATGGGATGCGGGTACACTACATTGATGAGGGACCAAAAGATGCCTCAGAGGTGATCTTACTCATGCATGGCGAACCGAGTTGGTCGTATTTATACCGCACCATGATTCCCCCATTGGTTGCAGCTGGTTTCAGATGTATAGCACCGGATCTGATAGGATTTGGCAAGTCTTCCAAGCCTAAGAAACAAGAAGATTATACCTATGCCAGGCATATCCTTTGGATGCAAGAATTGTTGGATCATCTGAACATTTCAGGTTATACCTTTTTTGGGCAGGATTGGGGTGGCTTGATAGGATTGAGACTTATTGCCAATCAACCAGGAGCATTTTCCCGGATTGTTGTTTCGAATACCATGCTTCCGACTGGGGATCATACACCACCGGAAGCCTTCATTAAGTGGCAAAAATTCAGTCAGAAAGTAGAACAGTTTCCGGTGGAGTTTGTCTTGCAGGGCGCTACTACTACTGAATTGCCGGATGAAGTTCTTAAGGCATACCGGGCACCTTTCCCGAATGACGACTACACTGCAGGAGCCAAAATCTTCCCGATGTTAGTACCTACCACTCCGGACGATCCTGAATCTCAGAATAACCGCGATGCCTGGCAGAATGTTCTTTCCAAATGGACTAAACCGCTGTTAACCCTCTTTGGTGATAAGGATCCGGTAACTGCCGGCGGAGATAGGGTTTTTCATAAACTCGTCCCCGGGGCTAAAGGCATGCCACATACGACTATCGAAGGAGGTGGACATTTCATTCAGGAAGATAAAGGACCCGAACTAGCTGGTCACATTATCGAATTTATACACAATCATCCAAAATAGGTCTAATGGAACATTATGGTACACACCTCGTAGTCGATCGTAAAGCCTTTAATAAGGGATCAATTATACAATCAGATCCTCCTAAAAGTGAGGATGTAGGTAAGCATCAGGTGTTATTACAAATTGACAAATTTGCCTATACAGCCAATAATGTGACTTATGCCCTGGTGGGCGAGCAGATTGGCTATTGGAAATTTTTTCCTGTCAAAGAGCCTGGTCAAGGAATTATTCCCTGTTGGGGCTTTGCACAGGTTGTACATTCCAAACATGATGAAATAAAGGAAGGAAGTCGTTACTATGGTTTTTTCCCAATGGCTTCACATTTTATTGTTACACCCGGAGATGTCCGGAAAGGGCGGTTTACAGATCATGCTCCACATCGACAGGGACTTCCTGTCATTTACAACCAATGTATCCTTTGTGAGACCGATCCTTTATACCACCCGGATCATGAAGACTTGCAATCATTGATCCGACCTTTATTCACCACCTCTTTCTTAATCCACGATCAATTTAGTTTGAATGAGTTTTACAACGCTCAGCAACTAATTCTAATTAGTGCCTCCAGCAAAACGGGTATCGGATTAGCTAGTTGTTTATCCAAAGAAGATATTCATGTAGTTGGCGTTACGTCGGAGCGAAATGTACCTCTGGTAAAACAGACCGGCTACTATGACGAAATTGTCACCTATGACGAAATTGAAAAAATTACTAGAAGAAAAAGTGCATTGGTAGACTTTGCCGGAAATCACAGTACCCAGTTGGCCATCCAAAATCATTTAGAAAATGAGGTCAATTTTAATTGTGTTGTAGGCATGGTACGATTTGAATCCGATAAAGGAAAGCCAGCCCTGCCCGTGCC
>JABDLW010000560.1 GCA_013001805.1 Saprospiraceae bacterium
CACCCAGCGTTACCTGATAGATGCCAGGACCAGCTTCGTTCAGAGCCACCGACTGGTCCTGATCGTCAAACAACAGGACCTCCTTGACGTTGACAGGTTGAAGACTTGATGCGCCAAAGTCAAAAAGACGTGTGATTGAAATTCGCGCTTTCGATGGAGAACCCAAATTTAGAGAGCCTTCAATGACAATAGCATCCTGTAAACTGGGTTCGATTGGCAGATCAATCTCGTCAAGACAACCAGTAATAATGATCGATAGCCCAATGATGCATATGGTGATAGATAATACACTTTGCGCTAATCTTCTTTTTAAAAAAATGCCGGCGTTCATTATTATAGTATTTCAAGATTGAAGGTGAGAGAAGGAATCGCTGAGCCCAAAATGGCTAATTTATTGGCCTGCGATTTTCTGAATGCACCTTGAGTGAAAAAGACAGAGAATGCATTTTTACGCGCATAGACATTATAAATGGAGATGGTCCAGCTGGTTTGTATTTTCTTATCTCGTTTGTAGCCTTTACCCAGTGTATATGCTACATCTAAGCGGTGATAATCCGGAATTCGGTATGCGTTTCTTGTGGAATAAATAGGTACGACGAGACCGTTCTGAATTTTAAAGTTCCCAATTGGTGGAGTAGTTGGTCTACCTGTACTATAGTTAAAATTAATGGTAAGAGTATTTCTTCTATTGGGTTGATAATTTAAAACGAGTGATGCATCATGGGGTTTGTCAAAATTACTGGAGTACCAATCGTTGTCGTTGATGCCCTCAACCTGTAATTGACTTCGCGAATAAGTGTAACTTAACCAACCATTAATAGCACCGCTCTTCTTTTTTATGCTCAGCTCAGCTCCGTAGCTTCGGCCAATACCTTTGAGAAGTTCAGTTTCTATATGGTCGTTGACAATTAAGTCAGCAAAATCGCGATAGTCGTACAAGTTATCAATAGAGCGTCCATAAATCTCAAATGAGGTCTCCCAAAGATTTGATTTAAAATTCTTGAAGTATCCTATCGATACATTGTGTGAGCGGTTAGGATCCAAATAATTGGTACTTAATTGCCACTGACTGTTTGGAGTGGGAGAATCTGTATTAAATATCTGATTAATAAATTGTGCCGTGCGACTGTAACCGAGTTTCACGGAGGCTGACTCAGTGAATCTATATCGTAAAGAAAGTCTAGGTTCGAGGCTAGTGTGGGATGCGATTGACTCACCTTGGCCAAATTCGGTAGTTCCAATGATCGATTCGGTGGTAGGATTTAGTGGATCTTGATAATCGTACACCGTGTTTTTACCCAGGAAAGAATAGTAAACTCCTCTCAATCCAGCACTAACCAGAAATGCCCGGGAAACCTCATATTCTAAATTAGCAAAGATGGCAGTCTCCAGACCTTGATCATTTTCGGTCTCTTTTGCTAAAATGTCGGATTCATCGCCGACCGGAGTTTGCTTACCTGGTTCTACCAGATATAATATTCCAGACAAGCCTAGATCCAATTTAGTTTTTTGACCCGCCGAAGTTGTAAAATGCTCTTTTACCTTGAAATAATTAATATTATTACTTACCTGTGCAGCATCAAAACCGGCAAAGTCAGTCTGGGCACTCTCATAACGACTCGCTACAATAGAAAATTTATTATATGATTTGTCAGAAAGAATCTGACGGTAAATCATTTGTCCCATCAGAGTTCGATAGTCGAATCCAAATTCATCGTTGTAGCCAAATTCATCATCTGAAGCATAACCCGAAAGGATCAGGCTGCTCTTTTCAGAAGGCTTTATTGCCAAACGCACATTGGCGTCGTAGAAAAAGGCGGTGCTTTTATTGACCTCCAGGACCTTTACTTGTTTGAGAATCCAATCTGAGTAAGATGAGCGGACACCGGCCAGGATGGAGACCTTATTTTTTACAAGTGGACCCTCAACACTCATTCTGCTACTCACAGGGCCGACACCTCCTTTCAGTTTGAAAGACTGAAAATCTCCATTTTTCATTTCAACATCCAGGGCGCTTGCCAACCGTCCACCATACTGCGCAGGCATATTTCCTTTGTAAAGGTCTACGGCGGTAATCAGGTCGGTATTAAATGTGCTGAAAAAACCGAGTGCATGTGAACTGTTGAAAAAAAAGCCCTCATCTTGCTGTACCAGATTTTGGTCTACCGTGCCGCCGCGCACGTTAAATCCGGTGGAACCTTCCCCCAACGAACTAACTCCCGGATTTAAGAGCAGATTCTTAACAACATCGGCTTCACCTAAAAAGGCGGGCACTTTCCTGATATTTTTCATGTCCAGACTGGCGACACCAATTTGCACATTTTCTACACTGGCGTCAGCGGATTGTGCCCGGACCGTAACTTCCGCCAAATCGATCGCTTCTGACCTTAATATGAGATCGACTTTACCATCTCCAAATACATTGATCTTGGTATACAGATCGTCAAACCCCACGTATTTTACTAAAATATCATAGGTGCCAACCGGAACTTCAAACTCGAAGTCTCCATTTTCGTCTGTAATGGTACCATCCTGTAAATCAATGAATGCAATAGTGGCACCAACGATGGGTTCTTCATCATCTTTTTGTCGAACCGTGCCCTTAATCAAGGCCCGCCCGTTTGGACTCAATGATTGAGCATCTCCAATGACAATGTCCTCCGGGTCATCCACTTTATCTTCGTCAATTTGCTTTGATTTTTCAAGCGCCTGATAATAGCTTGCAGTATAAACCTGCTTCACTTTTTCCCGTGGCATTAATATGATATTTTGATCGCGATACTCAATAAAACCGAGATTAGTCGATGAGAGAACTTCAGTGAGTGCCTCTTGCACAGACCGATTTTTGATTTCCAGGCTAAATGCTTTTTCCGGCAATTCTTCATCCCGGTAGAAGAAACGCACATCACCTTTTTCTTCCAACTTTTGTAGTACCTCAGGTAAAGTCTGGTTTGAAATAGCAATACTTATCTGATCAGCTGAAGTTTGAGCATCAGAATGTTGAAAAAAGAAAAAAGTAAATAAGAATGGATAAAAAAGAGTTTTCGCAAACTTGAGGTTTGTCATAGAGTGAGCTTTTTCTGATTGGTGTTTCATCTGGCCAAGTGACATAGACCGTATGAAGCGTTTTTTCCGGTTATTATATCCTTTGTTTTCTGGTTTTATACCAGTACAGACTCTACTTTAACGTGCTCAAGGTCGAAAGCCGCTGCCACTCCCTCGTACACGATTTTACCTTTCACTATATTCAATCCTTTTCTTAAGTCCGCACGATCTCTGCATGCTTTTTTCCAACCCCTTTCGGCGAGTAGAATAGCATAAGGCAGTGTGGCATTAGTAAGAGCTATGGTTGATGTATAAGGAACAGCACCGGGCATGTTGGCCACGCAATAGTGTACTACATTATCAATTACAAATGTTGGATGGGCATGTGTCGTAGGTTTACAGGTTTCAATGCATCCTCCCTGATCCACAGCGACATCAACTAATACAGTACCAGGTTTCATGTCGGCCAGCATGTCACGGGTAATCAATTTTGGTGCTTTAGCTCCTGGTATCAAAACCGCCCCAATGATCACATCATGGTCTTTAATAAGTTTCCTGATATTATATTCATTACTATATTGTGTGTACACATTGGCAGGCATCACATCCGAGAGATAGCGAAGTCGTTGTAAGTTGACATCAAGAATAGTAACCATTGCCCCCAGCCCAGCCGCAATTTTGGCCGCTTGTGTTCCTACGATACCACCACCTAGTATCAGCACTTTACCGGGTTGTACTCCTGGTACACCTCCCAGTAATACCCCTCTGCCTCCCATGGGAGCTTCCAGGTATTTTGCTCCTTCTTGAACAGCCATTCTACCAGCCACTTCAGACATGGGGATGAGTAGAGGTAAAGTACGATCAGCTAATTCTACGGTCTCGTAGGCCATACAGATAGATTTTGACTTGATCATAGCGTGTGTAAGCGGTTCGTAGGAGGCAAAATGAAAATAGGTAAATACCAATTGTCCTTCTCTTACTAAGTGGTACTCCTGCTCAATCGGCTCTTTGACCTTCATTATCATTTCTGCCTGGGCAAAGACCGACTCACTATCCGGTAAAATCGTCGCCCCCGCTTTGATATATTCTTCATCCGTAAATCCACTGCCTTCTCCAGCTGTCGTCTCAATGCACACCTGATGATTCCGCTTGACGAGTTCATTTACCCCTGCAGGCATTAGTGCGACCCGGTCTTCATCTGCCTTGATTTCTTTTGGTACACCAATAATCATTTTCTGTGAATTTTAACAGTTAGCAAATATAGTATTTAGCTACTGCGGTAGATTACTTGTTGTCAAATAGCATCTTCGGCATGAAATTATTATTGGCTTTCAAATTATTTCGGGTGGTCCTTAAAAAGAATACAATTTCTGTGGGATGTTAGTGGAGGTTTCCTAATTTTGCCCCCTCCTTATTACATATGACAATAATTTTAATTTGATGAAAGTTCATAATTTCTCTGCAGGGCCATCAATTTTACCCCAGCCAGTATTCCAGCAGGCGTCTCAAGGCATTCTCGATCTGAATGGCTCGGGATTATCGATTCTGGAAATTTCGCATCGTAGCAAGGCCTTCATTGAGATTCACGAAAAAGCCAAGTCACTGGCAAAAGAACTCCTTAGTGTACCAGACGGTCATCAAATTCTGTTTTTAGCCGGAGGGGCCAGCAGTCAGTTTTTTATGAGTGCACTTAATTGCTTACCCCAAAATGGAAAGGCGGCTTATCTCGACACTGGGTCATGGTCATCGAAGGCCATAAAAGAGGCAAAAAGATATGGGCAGGTTGAGGTAATAGCTTCAAGCAAGGAGAGCGGGTATCGCCACATTCCAAAGGATTACATAGTTCCCAATGATGCCGTCTACGTGCACTTTACCAGTAATAACACGATTGCAGGCACGCAATATAAGTCCTTTCCAGAATGTTCCAATCCATTGGTTTGCGACATGTCTTCAGACATCTTGAGCAGACCAGTTGATGTAAGTCGATTTGGAATCATCTATGCTGGAGCTCAGAAGAACATGGGCCCAGCTGGCGTAACGCTGGTGATTGTGCGAGAAGATATGCTGGGTAAAGTGGATCGTGATATTCCATCGATGCTCGATTATCAGGTGCATATAAAAGGAGATTCGATGTTTAATACCCCTCCGGTTTTCCCCATATATGTGAGTTTGCTCACTATGCAATGGTTAAAAGAGAATGGTGGCGTTCTGGCTGTCGCCAAAAGAAATGAAGAGAAAGCATCAATTCTCTACGAGGAAATTGATCGGAATGGTATGTTTATTCCGGTAGTAGAAAAATCCGATAGATCACTCATGAACGTCACTTTTCTCCTTAAGGATGCCTCTCATGAGGCAGCCTTTCTCAACCTTTGTAAGGAAGCGGGATGTGACGGTGTGAAGGGACATCGATCAGTCGGTGGTTTTAGAGCCTCTATTTATAATGCTATGCCTTTGGAAGGAGTGCAGGCATTGGTGGAGGTGATGCAAAAATTTGAAGAACAAAAGGGATAATTGAATTGTCTTTAGTCTATGAATGTTTCACTGAAAGGTAAAAATGCGCTGGTCTGCGGTAGTAGCAAAGGTATAGGCCGGGCGATCGCAATGGAGCTCGCCGCTTTGGGAGCCTCGGTGACGTTGGCCGCCAGAAGTGCTGATGTATTAGCCGAATTAGTTACCCAATTACCAAATACTGTCGATCAGAAACATGGCTTTTTGATTGTTGACATGCTCAACACGGATGACCTGGCGAAGAAAGTGCGTAATCTTACTATGACCAGACCCATTCACATACTAATAAATAATAGCGGTGGACCTGCCGGTGGGCCAATCATGGAAGCCAAACCAGAAGAATTCAACCAAGCCATGCATGCACACTTGCTGGCTAGTCATCAACTGGTCAAATTGGTGTCTTCCGGAATGAAAGAAACCGGTTACGGCCGGATAATCAATATTATTTCCACTTCAGTTAAAGAACCAATCGCGGGCTTGGGTGTCAGCAATACTACCCGTGGCGCCATGGCAAGTTGGGCTAAAACGGTGTCCTTTGAATTAGCTCCCCATGGCATCACTGTCAATAACATTCTACCCGGATTTACCCGCACCGAGAGATTGGAATCTCTTGTAAAGATCTGGGCAGAGCAAAAAAAAGTCAGTGTCAGTGAAATGGAGTCGCAATTATTTGAAGTGGTACCAATGGCCCGGTTTGCACAAGCTGAAGAAGTAGCATCGGTTGCTGCATTTCTGGCAACACCTGCAGCTTCCTATGTCACCGGGGTCAGTCTGGCTGTAGATGGTGGACGCACAAAGTGTCTCTAGTGGTAAACCAAATTTAAAAAGAGAAGGGGCACGGAGGCCTATTTGGGCGTGGTTCTGCTTTTTACTTACCTATCTGACGCTTTCGTTTAGCACAAGAAGGAGTGAGCATCCAGAATTTGTTTTGGCATTACGTGTGTAAGTACCAACCAAGTACCTACAGCTCACTACCATGTACTGGTTCCTAGTTGTTCTCTTCTTTTATTTGATCTACAACGAGGAGTTGAAAACCATTGCCATGAATGTTGACAATTTCGATATTAGAATCCAGCTTTAGATATTTCCGAAGTTTAGTCACAAAAACATCCATACTCCTGGCCGTGAAGTAATTGTCTTCCCCCCAGATTTTCGTTAAGGCTTCTGAACGGGATAAAACATCGTTTTTCTTCATGCAGAACATCTTAAGTAGATGAGCTTCCTTAGGAGATAATTTTTCCTTGGATTCTGTTTCTCCCCTATAGGTCAGGATACGCAATGGATAGTTGAAGTGAAATTTACCAATTTCAAACTCTTTGAGATCTTCACCGGGATCAGATTTTTGCTGGCTTCTCTTTAAGATTGCCTGGATGCGAAGCAACAATTCTTCGGAATTAAAAGGCTTGGTGATGTAGTCATCAGCACCAATTTTGAATCCTTGTAAAATATCCTCTTTCATCGTTTTGGCAGTCAGGAAAATAATCGGCATTTCTTCATCTTTGGCCCGGATTTCCTTGGCCAGGGTAAAACCATCCTTCTTGGGCATCATCACATCAAAAATGCAGAGATTAAAGTCTCCACCTTTATAAGCATTCAGTCCAGCGTCACCATCAGATTCTAAGACGACATCATAATCATGCATTTCCAGGTAAGAGCGCAATACATCACCAAAGTTTTGATCATCTTCCACCAGCAAGATCCTTTGTTTTTGTGCGGTCATGGTTTGTGCGTTGTACATATAAGTTAAAAGGGCTTTATAAGATTATATCTTAAGTAACGCCATTCTCAGATTTTTCTTGTCCCCCGTCAACAGGCAGGTCCAAAATAAAACTACTTCCTTCTCCCAGTTCGCTGATGACTTCAATATTGCCCTTATGCGCACCAACCATAGTTTTGACATAACTCAAGCCCAGACCAAACCCCTTCACATCGTGGAGGTTACCGGTATGTACTCTATAGAACTTATCAAAAATATGTTTTCGCTGGTCATTAGTCATTCCAATACCTTTATCCCGAATGATAATCCGCATACTGCCATTGATGCTTTCTGTAATCACTTTTATCTCGGGTTTTTCGGGTGAATATTTGTTGGCATTGTCTAGCAAATTATGAATGATATTGGTGATATGGGTTTGATCAGCTACGATCGTCGGTCGTGTTGCTTTCAATTCAGCCGTGACGTGACCACCTTTTTTTTCCACCTGAAGGTTGGCATTTTCTACTGCCTGCATTATGATATCATGGACATTAATCGGCGCCTTCCGAAGTTTAAAGTCTTTTTTCTCAAGGAGAGCCATCTGCAATACCTTCTCTACCTGATTCAACATGCGGCTATTTTCTTGTTTAATTATCTGAGCAAACCGTCCCACTTTTGATGGCTGATCTACGATCATGGGACTGGTGATTGAATCGGCTGCCAGATTGATCGTAGCAATGGGTGTCTTAAACTCGTGTGTCATATTGTTGATAAAATCCGTCCGCATTTCCGAGAGTTTCTTTTGCCTTAAGATCACATAGATCGTGTAAGCAAAACAGAAGAGAATGATCGCGGTAAAAAGTACAGATCCCAGAATAGTAGGCCATACATCCTTAAACAAGATGCTGTTTCGGTGAGGAAAATTGATGTACAACATACCGGGTACTTCCTCATCGGTTTCGAAAAGTGAAATTTTGTACAATGAGTTGTACAGGCTTTTGTTTATTGGTGTATTGGTATATTGAGTGCCTTCTTCTGCTACCACAAAATTATCGTCAATGATGACGAAACTTTTACTCTTATTAGAGTAGACACCATAATTATAACCTATGAATATGCCCCGTTTATTCAATTGGCGCTTGATGGAATTCGAGAGCCTTTTGATATCGATCCTTTCGGCCAGGTCTTTGGACTGCAATAGTTTGCTAACTTCCAAACCCTCCAAGAGACTGATGTTTTGCTGGAAGCGACTACGGCTTTTGCTCATCAGATTGGCAATATCATTGGCTATGTTGGTGCTGTCACTCAGTCCACCTTTCCGGTAATAGAAATCTAGCTTGGAATTGGCTGAATAACCACTAGCAAAATCATGGCCTAACACATCCAGGTCCAGCGTGCTTTCGCTTGCTCTTAAGTCTTTTTCGACATGATTGAGTGCAGAGTACACTTCCTCACGGAATTTATCTTCATTGAGATTAATGCTGTAGTTGATCCATCGGCTCTGAATGACTATGATGCCAAGCAAGGATATGGTCATAAGACCAATTAAAATCGATATGAAATTTTTCTGCATCAAAATCTAATCCATCTGTTGTAATCTCAGCGAAACCTCTATGAAAACTGCATTTTAAACCGCAAATTAATTATAATAAAGATCGGCATTTTTGGCTTTAACGCTGATTTAACTTTTGTCGCCCAGAGCATTTTGCTACTTTCTAAGTAACTTTACTGCATATAATCTAAACTAGGATCAAGTCATGAAGGTTTCAGAAGCATTATCAAGAGCTACTCTACTCATCTTATTACTAGTCGCCATTGACAGTCTTCCTTTATATGCACAAAAGGAAAAGACCAAAGTCACAATTATCAAGGAGTACTATGACGAAGAGGGTAACAAAGTGGTGAAGACAATCGTGAAGGAGGGCGCTGAAGCAGATGCGATTGATATTGACCGGCTGGCAGAAGAACCCGGTAGTGATATTCAGTGGCATAACTTTAATCTTGATGGCATCGATCCGGATTTTCAGGGGTTTAATTTCAACTTTGGAGAAACTTTTGATTTAAGATCACTGCTTGATTCTATGGGCTTGGGAAGTTTTGATCTTTTTGATCAAGAGGGCTTTGGTTCCTTTGACGAATTTAATTTAGACCGCGAGAGTGAATTTCGTCCGAAGCTGGGCATTAAGATTTCCGAATTAGATAGTCAAGCCGGAGTTTTAGTAAATCACGTAATACCAGATTCGCCAGCTCATCGTGCTGGTCTGAAAGAAGGTGATGTTATCCTGGCACTCGACAATGAAAAAATAAGCGAGCCTCAGGATGTGATAAAGTATGTCCAAACTCTGGAAGCTGAAGATGATGTTGTTATCGATGTGTTGAGAGATGGAGAACACAAAGAACTAAAAGCTACTCTGACTCAGTTTAAACCAAAAAAGGAAATAGAAATTCGCAAAATTTAATCGGATGGCGAATCCAGTTCTCGAACCCTTGATTAACCTGAATGTCTCAGGGTTAGCTGTGAATAGATTGATCGATAGCGTGGTTGCAGAGTGCTTGCATGACAGCAGGTGAAAAGGTAGCTGGATAGCTCCTAATTTGTTTAGACCATTTAATAACCGGGAGCCAATTAAGCCCATGTGTGGCTTTATTGGAGGGCAAATTGAATCGTTACACCTGAATTAATATTGGTAATCGGGAAGGACCTTGAAGTGTAGGGAATGGTCTTATTGTAATCAAAGAAGAACCTTAAGCTTAAAGTTTCACTGACAGCGTACTCCACTGAGGGACTAATCCGGATTTGTTTATTACCGCGTGATGCCTGTGGATCGAGCTCCGTATCAAATTTATGAATCAAAGACACGTTGTCGCCGTATGAAAAGTCAAATTTGATCTCCATATCGTTACCTTTCTTAGCATTTGCCGGAGCAGGGTCGTTGCCATTTCGATCCTGGGCCTGGTCTTGTTCTTGTTGCCTCCTGGACTTTCTCTGTTTGTTTTTCGGTTGTAGAAAGCCAATATTTACATTTTTTAGTTTGTATCCAAAACCAGCCGTATAATCCGTTCGTTTGGTCTCATTGAGCTGATAGTCAGTGAAGCTCAGGGAGAGATTGCGAGATTTGTTCATGTCGAGCCGAAGCGACATGTCGTTGCGGGTTTTGATGTTCAGGCCAATTAAGGGAGACATCTGCTCGGTGATGGTGATGTCAGGTATTTCATAACGGCTATAATAGTCCCCGGTAACTTCATTTATAGTTGAAAAAGTAGGATCAAAATCAAAATCAGTGTTGTAACTATTGACCGATAGCGATGAACGGTATCCATGACTCAAACTCACACTGGAAAAGATATCCTTGAAGAAGGGTACTTTAGACAGTCCATTGTAGGTAAGCTGCCAATTGGGTTTTGGAGCCTGATCAAAAATGTTCAGCTTGACCTCGTTGATTGGGATATCTGCATAGGAGGAAATAAAAGCAGGAATTAACACATCCCGTTGATATTTTCCGTAGCCCTGAGTGTATTCTCCACCATCCTGGTCATGCGTAGTGCCTTGCTCGCCGATTCTCTGAGAAATAATAGAGCGTTGTTGTTCAAAGTCGGTAAAAAGTCCCTCAATGTCATCATTAAACAGTGTGCCCAAAGTGTAGTAGGATATATTAAATGACCCTACTTCCCTGGGTGCCAGGTGCTCGAATGGAGCGTCTGGACTGGCCTTCTTAAAATATTCTGAATGGTTTTCAGTGAAACTATAATCCCAGGTCACTTCGATCCTAAAATCCTGAAATGGCTCGATACTAAGCCCGGCATTCCATTTCTTGGTTTTGTTCAACAAGACTTCCTGGTTGAGGTAAATATTCTCGGTAATCCAGTTGTTGTTTGGTTGTATGGCCTCTTCAAACCATGCATCATCGGGTTGCATACCTAAAATAAAAGGATAACCGGGTGAATCCCAACCCTTACTCAAACCAAAAAGAGAAGGCGTCGGAGTAAACCCGGGTACGACTGCTCCCAGATTCTCGGTATATTGAAACTTGGCCTTTCGTAAAGCCATCA
>JABDLW010000606.1 GCA_013001805.1 Saprospiraceae bacterium
CCTATAACCTGACCGGCAGTACCATCTCGTACCATGGAATTGAATGGTTCGATGGGGTTTTGGAATTTAATTAACATTCTCATGATTTTGATTTTTTGAAGGTTATTTAATTTGCTTAAGTTAATACATTTTGATAGAGTTTTATATATAAAGTTGGGACCCGAATTGGACTCAGAGCAAGATTCACCGGTACTGCTCTGTGCTTTAAAACCGAGACAAATGACTTCACAATTATATTACAGTTGACCGCGTCATTTTTTATCGATTGAAGGCACGTATTCGTAAAGTAAGCATACCGAAAACGCTAAGATCTATCATGACCACTTCCCGCCCATGCACAATCCTTTGGTTTGTTATCGCTTGATCAGGTTTTTCGAGACCAGTTGGCTGCCAGTCTGGACATCAAAGGAGAAAATGGTACGACAGTTACTATGTGCATTGGAAAATTTCGCATGGTGGCGTAGCTTCTTGATTGCAGGTGTTTATTCCTTATCCGTTCATACTCCACTAGCGGCCAGTCCTTGAGCCTTTAGATGCGTGTTAAGATTTTCTCACAGGCTTTTTTTTAATTTGTGCCATAATGTTTTCCTCACATACAGAATCCCAAAATTAGTTTTAATCTATTTAGACTACAATTAGCGAAAACTATTTGAGTTTATTTCCTGTTTGTTTTGAGTGAGTTTCATACACGGTAGAATTGAGATCATTTTTCAAATGTTGCGATCGATAGCAACATTACTATTGTTTATTGTTTTTTATTTTATTTTCTCCGGCTGTAGTAAAGAAAATGCCAATGTCGACTGCAGCAGTGAAAATTTATCATTTACCCTATCAATAGTTGATTCTGATTGTGGATTGGCATCCGGAGCGATAAGCGTAGTTCCCGATCCCGGTGCTGATATCGTGCGTTACCGGTTGAATGAGGAGCCCTATACATCTTCCGGCAATTTTAGCGATCTCAAACCTGGTCTGTACCTTATTTCGGTTGAAAATGAAGATGGTTGCAGTATTGCTAAGGAGGTGCTGATTCGCTCCGGTATCAGCTTTAAGGAGTCGGTCCGGCCGATTATCTTGAAAAGCTGTGCCATCTCTGGTTGCCATGATGGTGTTGGTAACGTTGATTATCGGGTGTTTTCTAATTTTAATCCGGCCGATATGAAAGCCCGAACACAATCGCGCAATATGCCCAAAGAAGGTACGCTTACCCAGGAAGAAATCGATGCGATAGCTTGTTGGGTAGATGATGGTGCTCTAAATAATTAATTTTCCAGATGCCCCGGATTCATTGAACGTACTGAGTTCTAACACAATGTTTACCAGAACTTTATTTGAGAGCAGAAGATCCCACATCCAATTTCTGAGAGGAAATTGCACTACTTTTTTGTATCTTAGGTAGCGTCTGGGTTTATTTTCAAGCTAATCTTGACGCTCTTCTTTAAACACAAATCAATTAAACATGAAAAACCTCTTAGTAATTATTTTAGCAGGCCTATGCGTGCAGGTCTTAGCACAAAATGACATTATGTTTGAATTTGTCACCATGACGCCCAAAGATGGCATGAGTGATGAGTTAATTGACCGGATGAAGTCGCATAATGACACATATCACGCCGAGAATCCCCACGGAGCGAGAGTTTACTCGGTAAATTCAGGTATGCAAAGTGGAAAACTTATTTGGGTCATGGGACCAACCACCTGGACAGATATGGATAACCGACCTGCCGGCGACGCGCACGATGATGATTGGGAGCTAGTACAGGATCTAATCGAAAATGAAGTCAATGTAGAATATTTTCGCCTGGAGCCTTCCCTAAGTAATTTCTCTAAAGATTTTGACATTAAAAATATTTGGATCCGGTTTACTGATTTAAAGCCCTGGCAGGGTTATCGCTATCGGACCCTGATGCAGAACCTGCAGAAAGTGTATGCGGAAAAGATGCCGGATCAGCAGCGGGGAATCTTCTGGAACACGATGGGCAATTATAAAGATGGCCGCGATGTGATGACAGCACTATATCATGATGGACTAGATTGGATGGATGAAGATGCTAACCTCGTAATGAAATACGAAGAAGTCCATGGAAACGGTAGCTGGAGAAATTTCATGAGTGAGATCGAAGATATTGTTCATGGCTCAGACATTATGATGATGTCATTAGTGCCGGAAATGGGCGGATTATCACCCAGAATTATGGCTGCGGAGAGAAATTAAAGGAAAATTGTGGAGGCCTAGAAGTATTTAGGGCCTTCACTTGTTTCAATAGGTCTTATCTATGCAATATCTGACATTGCAATGTTATGCGACTTTCTTTTTGGGAATACATCACCAATGAGAAGACAAATGAATAATAATGAAATGGTCCGCAGGGTAACTTCCGGGTCTCGAGAATACTATAAAACCATGAAAAATGTGATGGTTATCCAAAGTTGCGGAATAAAAGGCATGATTCTCCAATTATTTGTTGATCTTCTCTATCAATAATGGATGATATCCAGTTCTCGATATGCCATTGAGTAACACTGACTGGATCTATGTTTACTAAGACTATCTGCAGAGGAATTTGATTTAATTTTAGGAATTGCAGACTAATGGCTAACTTAATGAGACTATGTCGAGACGTCTTTGCGCTATTATGTTTACTGATATCCAGGGCTATACCAGGCTCATGCAGGAGAGTGAAAAGAGTGCCGTGGCTGTCCGGCATAAACACCGATCTATTTTCGATCCCCTGACCAAGCAATTTGGGGGAGAAATAATTCAATATTACGGAGATGGGACACTGAGTATCTTCGATAGTACGGTGAAGGCCGTTGAATGTGCCCAAGCGTTGCAGACTGAGTTTCTGAAGGAACCGGCGATTCCCGTACGCATTGGAATACATACGGGAGACATTATTATCACAGAAGATGACATAATTGGTGACAGCGTCAATTTGGCTTCCCGTATTGAATCTCTCGGAGTACCAGGTAGTGTGTTGGTTTCCGGAAAGGTAGCGGATGAAATCCGTAGTCAGGAGCATTTACCCCTGCAAAAGATCGGATCATTTCATTTTAAAAATGACTCTCTGAAGAGACAAGTATTTGCCCTCGATCTACCCGGATTTTCAAAACCGGATATCGGCGTGATTCAAGGTAAGCTTGAAGATTCTGAGAAGAAGAAAACTCTCTTATCACCTTTTTGGAAAACACTGATTTATGGCGGTATTGCCGGGTTGGTTATTTTTTTACTGTGGAACGTGTACCAGGCAAGTTTCTCGGCAACAGTGGGCAAACAGTTGGCAGTTTTGCCATTTACCAATCTGGCAAATGATCCGGCTCAATCCTATTTAGTGGATGGCATTCATGAGGCAATCATTTCCGAATTATTGCAGGCGGGCATTGATGTTAAGCCAAAAACCACGATGACAAGCTATCGAAATACAGGTAAATCCCCCGGAAAGATAGCCCAGGAATTGAATGTCAATGTACTGGTTGAAGGAAGCGTGCTTCGACAAGATGATGCCATTCAAATCACAATTTCTTTGTTGGATGGTCTTGGGGACAAATACCTTTGGTCTGATACCTACGATTCTGAAATGACGGATCTTATGGTATTGTACCGCGATGTCACCAGATCGATTGCCGGCGAAATCCAGGTCGCCCTCGCTCCGCAAGTAGAAGCTCGCCTCTCGACAGTCACCAAACTAAATCCGGAGGCCTATGATTTATATTTGCGGGGTAGAGAGCAATTTAATCTCGGCACCGCAGAAAATCTGCAGCGGGCGGTGACCTACTATGAGGAGTCGATGGCTATCGATCCGGAATTTGATCCAATATATACCGCATTGATAGAGACATACCTTCTGATGGGCTTTGGTGGGATTGATCCTTACGAAGCCCATACCAATTTCCGCATTTCGATGGAAAAAGCCATGTCACATAACCCGGATCTGAAGGCCGATCATCACCTCCAGGCAATGATTAAAATATTTAGTGACTGGGATTGGACCGGAGCGGAAAAAGAC
>JABDLW010000645.1 GCA_013001805.1 Saprospiraceae bacterium
CGGTCAAGTTGATGAACTTTTTTTCTTCCGACAGCTCGGTTGGTGTTGCCGAAACATTTGTTGCCATGGGATGCATTTATTTTTTGATAATGATGATTGGTGTATTTAGCGTTCGCACTCCGCCGGAGGGATGGCATCCTCAACACTTTGAGACAAAAGTGGGTAATAGACGTAAATTAATTACACACGCAAATGTCGACGCAGATACCGCCATCAAAACGCCTCAGTTCTGGTTTATTTTTGTGGTTTTAATGCTTAATGTTACCGCTGGTATCGGTGTACTGGGACAAGCTTCTGTGATGATCCAGGAAATGTTTTCAATTGAAGTGGTTGGCCCGGAAAAAGCCATTGGTGTTGCTCGGGCCGCCGGATTTGTGAGTCTTTTAAGTCTATTCAATATGTTGGGTAGATTTTTTTGGTCTTCTATTTCAGATAGAATCGGCAGAAAAAACACCTATTCTATTTTTTTTATTTTAGGTGCCATACTCTATATTCTGGTGCCTCAGTTTGGCACCTTGGGCAGCTCCTTACTATTCATCATAACATTCTGCATCATCATGAGTATGTATGGTGGAGGATTTGCGACCGTACCCGCTTACTTAAAAGATGTATTCGGTGTGATGCATGTTGGTGCCATTCACGGTCGACTTTTAGTCGCCTGGTCGTTGGCTGCGATCATTGGCCCAACTCTCATTAATTACTTGCGGGCCTATCAGATAGAATCGGTTGGACTGCCACCCGCGCAAGCCTACTCTTTCACTATGTATCTTATGGCGGGCTTATTGTTGCTGGGTCTGGTTTCAAATCTGTTGGTAAAACCAGTCGACGAAAAATATCATTACGAGAACCAAGGATGATCTTTTCTCTTAGTTGCATCATTCCAATATCCAAGTAAAAATCAGAAACAAGATCGCATTAATCGTGATCCCTAATGGGTACCTCTATTTACCTCTGAATGTGGTAAAATTCATTAAGATGCAAGCCAAACAAGGCTGGAGGAAGGAAGATGTCCGTAGCTATCTGACTGACCCGTCTGCGGTAGCATGCCGGGCAAGCGATCAACGAAGTATGGCGAAGCATATTAATGTATAAATTTTCAAAGAAAATTGTTTTTACCATGAATGGGGTTGATAGAGGTACCCTAATGTCAATAAGTTGATATCTTCACCAGCGGAACCCCGAATTCACTGATTTCTTTTTTTTTGTGAAAAAAAGGTTGAAATAAACTGCATTAATAAATGTTTCTGAACACTTTAGATAAATCATTCCACTGCCTGGTCACCCTATTCATGTTTGGTCTTTTTACATCAAATACGTGGTGCCAGGCTCAAAACAAAACACCGGATCCCATGCCCGTTGCCATAGCTGGATTAACTCACGATCATGTTCATGGATTGTTGAGACAGCTGGATCGCAAGGATTTTATCGTTGTGGGAATTGCTGAATCTGATTTAAATCTGGCAAAACGTTACAGCGAACGCTATGGATTTGATATGAATATGGTATATCCATCACTGAGCGAAATGTTGCATGAAACAGATCCTGAAGCTGTGCTGGGCTTTGGCAGCACTTATGATCATTTACAAATTGTAGAAGTATGCGCTCCGGCGGGAATCCACGTCATGGTGGAAAAGCCCATGGCCGTCTCGCTGGACCATGCGAAAAAAATGGAGTCTTTGATCAAAGAATATGACATTAAGTTCCTGGTGAATTACGAGACCACCTGGTATCCTACGCATTATCGAATGAAAAAATTAGTCGACAATGACTCCATCGGTCCTTTGAGGAAATTCGTAGTGCACGACGGACACGAGGGTCCCCGGGAGATCGGCTGCAGCGAAGAGTTCTTATCCTGGCTTACTGATCCGGAATTAAATGGAGGTGGAGCGGTTACTGATTTCGGCTGTTATGGAGCGAATTTAATTACCTGGCTTATGCAAGGGGAGAAACCAACACAGGTGCTGGCTACGCTACAGCAAATCAAACCTGACATCTACCCGGATGTTGATGATGAGGCAAATATTCTGCTAACCTATCCCTCTGCTGTTGGCATTATTCAAGCGTCGTGGAACTGGCCTTTCAGTCGCAAGGATATGGAAGTATATGGGAAAAGAGGATGGATCATAGCCGATAACCGCGAGGATTTGCGATTGCGCCTATCCAACACTGGTCAGGACCAGATTAAAATATCAAATCGACAGAGCCCTTTCAGTGACCCTTTCACCTATTTTATCGGAGTCATTCATGAAGACATCACCATGGAACCATTTGCTCTGAGTAGCCTGGAAAATAATCTGATTGTCACGCAAATCCTTGAGGCGGCTAAAGAGAGTGCCAGAACTGAAAAAGCGGTTTCAATTGATTAGCTCTAATCTGCCTGGTAGACTAGAGGACCCTGAATTGCATAGTGGATGAATTTTCACAATGCTTTGACTCGATTTTTTCTGGTTGCGGGTGCACCTTGAATTTATTTTACCAAGCTATACTATTTGCTTCTGATGCATTGCTACTGTCTTGCTAGTGTAGCATACTGTCCCCATTTGGGTAAGGGTGAAATGATGCCTACACGTCGCGAAACAAAAACTTCACACATTTAGTGACGACAATGAAGAGATGGCAAAAAAAAGGTAGAAATCTTAGTTAATAATTTATCGGTTTATCAAATAGTACCTTGAACTTTCTCTTTTTGACCGCCATTAACATAAATTGATAAAAAGAACCAGCATGCGGGAATTTCACACCATCCTTTTGATCCTGATTTTTATTACTTGTCAAAGTAAAAGTGAAGAAAAGAATGCTACTGACTCCCATTGGCAAGGTGAGACAATAGCTTTTGTAAGTGATAGAGATGGCAATTCAGAAATTTATTTGATGGGAACAGATGGAGCTAATGCCAGGAACCTGACCAAAAACCCTGCGCTTGACTTTACACCCTCCTGGTCATCCGATGGTCAGTCTTTATACTTTTATTCCACCCGGGATGGTAATGCCGAGATCTATACCATACGACGCGATGGAAATAGTCTGAGGAGACTTACGCAGCATCCTGCGGCCGACGTTATCCCTGTTCCTTCACCCGACGGCAACCTGGTGGCCTTCATGAGTGAGCGAGATTCATTGAGTCGGGATTTATATATCATGAATAACGATGGATCGGACGTTCGCGCTCTTACTCAAAATCAATTCTATGAAGAGAGTCCCAGCTGGTCTCCTGATGGCAAATCCATCCTTTTTACCAGACAATTGAGGGAAGTCGGTGACACGAGTCATGCGGCCAATGGTGAAATACATATGATGAATGTCGATGGAAGTGGCGTCAAACGCCTGACTCACAAGCCGGGCTACGATTCAGGAGCTCGCTTCTCACCCGATGGCAAGAAAATTGCTTTTTATGGAAGCCACGATGAAACGTGGGATTTATACATTATGAATATGGACGGGAGCCAGATATCCAATATCACGAACGATGCAACAGAGTGTTATTCACCTGATTGGTCACCAGATGGCAATTGGTTGGTTTATACTGCAGGTCGTAATAATATCTATGACATCTGGGTCATCAATGTGCACACTAAGGATCGAAAACAACTGACCGATTCTGGCGGAAGAAATGAGGGTCCGGTTTGGCAAAAAGCAGGTTACTAATTAATGGGTATCTCAAATTACCTCTGCATGAGGAAAAATTTAATAAGATGCGAGCCAGATAAGGCTGAAGTAAGAAAGATACCCGTAGCTATCTGACTGACCCGTCTGCTGTAGCATGCCGGGCAGGCGATTAACGAAATATGGTGGATTACATTATTAAATAAATTTTCAAAGAAAATTGTTTTTACTATGAATGGGGTTGGTAGAGGTACCCTAATTAAAGAATTCAGAATCAGACCTGGAGATCTTCACATAAAAAAAGGATACAGTAAGGATTTTATCGTGGATGGGGTTTTACCTATCGTCCATCAAGTAATCAGTGAGGGCCATTCGACCACCAACGGTCTTTCGCCGGATGTCTTATCGACGTCACTTCACCCAGTAAGGGAACGGAGAATGGCAAATTCCTGGAGAGGGCAGTCGAGACGAAATCTTCTGCCGGTTCAAACCAAGTATGCTGAAAGGATAGAGAAAATGCCGCCCAATGGACCGGCATGGCTAGTTTTACTCCGGCATCGATGGCAGCCTGAACGCTTTCATCCGGAAATAGATGAATGGGCCGCCAATGATCATTATACTGACCACATTCCATAAAGCCGAAATCAAAAGGCCCCAGGCGCTGTCCGATCTCTTTAAAATGATTGCCATAACCACCATCGCCACTAAACCATACAGACTGATCAGAAGTCTTTATTACCCATCCTCCCCAAAGTGATTTAGCTCTATCGGTTAGGCCACGACCGGAAAAATGCCGGGTAGGGGTGAATGTAATGTTGATACCATGAAAATCCTGTTGCTTCCACCAATCAAATTCAACAATCAAATCAGGATGAATGCCCCAGGCTAATAAATGTCTCCTAACACCCATTGCTACAAAGAACTTCTTGACCTTACCCTTTAGTTCATTGATGCTGGCCAGGTCCAAATGGTCATAGTGGTCATGGGTAAGCAGCACGAGGTCAATCTCAGGTAAGTCATCAATCAAGCGCAGGGTGTCATTAGAAAATCGATTGGTTTGAATTGGACCAAAGGGTGAAGCATCAGGTCCAAACATTGGGTCGATAAGTATCGTTTTGCCCAGTAACCGGATGAGCACGACTGAATGTCCATACCAAATAAACCTGGCATCCTCTGACCTTTCCAAGAATGCGTCGCGGTTGAAGCTCGCAACGGGTAATGGTCCGGTTGGAGATCTATTTGACCGGTCGGATAGTTGCCGGTAAATAATCTCCGCCATTTTCAAGAAACTCATACTCGTTTGCGTCACTTCCAGATTCACGAATTTGCCATCCACCCAATTGGAGGATTCTTCGTAAATGCTGATGAGTTCCTTAGTTACCTTACCACCTAATTGCTTGAAGGGCATATGGCATCTACATTGATTAATGATTTCACAGCATGCAAAGTAAATCAAAAAAAAACCGATTAGGTTATCTTATCCCTCCGTATCAGGAAGGATTTCCTTGGTGACTACCCATCACCTATTGCTTCAGTAAGAGGTCTTCAGCGAATCTGATTTATCCACACTCAAGGTGGCAGCGAAAATGGAATATCAGGGACTATTCTCTCGAATATGGTTTTATCCGGGCTGAAAACTAAGTTCCGATTATCGGCACATTCAGGAGGATATTTCCGCCTGGACTATATTTCAATTCTCCCATCTACTGAGAAGAAATCCTTACCTTAACTCATTAATATTGATTACAATGAATCGACGAGATGCAATAAAACAAGTAGCTATGGCGAGTACTGCCCTGCTACTATGGCCAGGGTGCAATACAGTTGAGGTCCCGAAATATGCTAAAATCCCTCTGGACCGGAAGAAGTGGAAACACCTTCAGCAATTTGCGGAGGCCATTCTACCCGTGAATCATGAATTGTATCCCACTTTGGAACCACGTGCTATTTATGTTTTAAACATCATTAACGATTGTACACCCCAGAAGGAAGTTGAATCATTCAATACCGGGCTTCAGAAATTTGAAATATTTTTAGATGAAAATTATAGAAAATCACTCGACGGGTTCTCTGAAGCCGAACTCGATCAACTTTTTACCGATCTGGAGCATGCTGCAACAGAGGATAATGACTTAGCTCACTTCATCGTGACAACACGCAACCTGGCCAAACAGCATTTTACCACTTCGGAAAAACATCTGACGGAGCAATTGGAATTTCAATTTATTCCGGGGACGTATTTAGGTTGCGTGACCATTTAA
>JABDLW010000654.1 GCA_013001805.1 Saprospiraceae bacterium
CTGTAGTCCTGACAAAAGGATGCGAATCATAAATAGAGGGCTTAAAGGCCAGCGTGTAAGATAGCCCCGGATAAATGGTCAGCTTTTGGTTGTTGGTTCGTTGTATAAGGAAGAAATTAAAGCTGGATAAATAAAAAGACTGGTCGGTTACTTTGCTTGGCAGGTAGGATCGAAGTGAGCCACTGAAAAAATAGAAAACATTGCTGGTCAATCCCTTATAGTAGCTAATGCCCAGATCTATAAAGTCGCGGTCAGCACCCAATTGTACTTGTTCATTTTGTTCTTTAATAGTCGCAGCTGAGTAACCGCCGCTTATCAAAAGCCCGGGAACGTAAACAAAAGGTTTATATCGGAAACGTACTCCCAAATTGGCGACACCTCCAAAACTTTCGTCAAGCTTGATTTGGGTGTCGAAAGGGGACTCGATTTCCGAGTTGACATCCGGTCTTTTTTCAAATACTTTCCAGGGAGAACTGGAAGCAGCATTATCTAACCGGGTTCGGGTATAACCAAGTTGTAAGCCGATATCCCATTTTCCATTTTGCGAAATACCATAATATCCGGAAATGTCGGTATTAAATACGGTATTGCGAAGTCGGTCAAGCACCGGTGAATCATCACCATTTTGATGAAAAGCCAACCAGTAAGACACCAGGCTACTGTTTACGATAATTTCTCCCTCACCACTGCGTAAAACGGCGGATGCTGCTCCGCTGACTATAAAACTTTCCTCCAGCGTATCCAGCCCTGGGATGGAGTATTTAAATTTTTGGCCATGTACCGTCGCGATTGCCATGAAGCCAAGTATCAAGATCAAGCCCGGTTTAATCAATTTCATAATTCGATTTTTAATTTGATGATTTGGAGCCACGCCAGCTAATGCCTATCGATTCGGTTCCTTCCGCACAATACGCTACGCATCGACCTGAACCGGTAAACTTTCCGGCATCAGTAAAAGTAAAGTCGAATTGCTCCAGCATATGCCCACCGCGAATTTTATATAACTCATGTGAAAGTTCTCCGGAAAGTCTCCCTCGCGAAAAATCCAATATTCGCGCGGTAATTTCCTCTACTCGACGGCTTTTCGGTGCCCGAACCTTAAATACTGCGTTGATATTTGATTGATTCGAGCCACTTAATTGTAAATCTCCACGGTAGGTAAGGGTAGAGTCATTATTGTAGAAATAATAAAACTCCCAATCACCCACTAAATCATTTAAAGAAGGGGCATTGTCAATAGATTCCTGGCCGGGATTCCTTGCATTGGTATTGGTGATGTCGAATCCCGAGTCGGTTTGTGCTGGAATCTCATTTGATCTCGAGCCGAAAAACCAGGTTAAAAATCCTGTCAAAATGGCGATCAGGAAAAGTACCGGGATGACCAATTTCCGGCGCTTATTCTTATCAGTAACATTTATTTTATCCTGTACTTCCTTACGTTTTGGCACAGTAAAACCAGGATTTGAAATGGCGAATACTTCCACGGGATCTTTAACATTCTTCAATGTGAAAGAGCCCAAAGAGGTGAGGTCAAACTCCGTCTTATTTTGTACTTGATCGCGAATAGCCCGCGATAATAAAATCGCACCGGGCTGTCCAATGGACTCAATCCGTGAAGCTATGTTTACTCCGTCGCCGAATACATTATCATTTTTAAATACCACATCACCAAGGTGAATTCCCATTCGTATTGGTATGTCGGCCTGCATAAAATCAGTTTGTAGATTTATGGCACATCGTACACCCTCCGTAGCACTTTCAAAGCTCAACAGACAAGCATCACCGAAGTACTGTACGATTTGTCCTTCATGTGCCGGCACCAATTTCTCCAATATTTCTTTGAAAAGATTTAGCCGGTGCATAGCCAAGTCTTCATCGGTTTGCATTAATGTGGTATAACCTGCAATGTCTGCAAAGAGGATCGTACTTAATTTTCGAGTTTCAGACTTAAAGTCTCCCACAGTTTTTAGCTAGGTTCAAGTTGTTTCAAAAATAGGGCATTTAATATCATCCCTGGGTGGTCTTCGATTATTCGATTATTCGAATCGCATGGGTCAAACCCACGTAAATGTTGATCGCAGCCTTAGGTGATTTTCAGCTGAGATCTTTGGCTTAGCTCGCTTTCACCAGCATGATTTGTTGCCCGGTACTCAAAGAAGTAAGCAGCATAAATTCCGTTTTCCTCTTGGTGTTTGGTGCACAACCTCCACCATTGCGCCATTCGTCACTATCCGGAATGTTTTCCGGTTCGATAAACATACCGGTAAATTGTTCAACTCCTGCACCATTACGAGTCCGGTCAATTTGAATTTGTATAAAATTAGCTTCTTTATCAATAATTCCGGAAACCGGATTGCCATGCGATTTGCTTCTCTTAGCAGCTTGATCACACACAATAAATTCACGGCTACCCGTAGATTCCGGAGGGCCAAAGATTTCTTCAGTTTCAGGATCGAAGACACGCAGTTGACTTGACTCCTCCGTACCGTCTTTAAGGGGAACAAACCAAATGCAATAAGCCCGGTCATAAGGAGTCACCCAGGCATTGGTTACCGCTACGGGTGGTGTTACAGCGGGTGCGGGAATGATGATGATCGGTACCGGAGGTACGACAAAGGCATCGCTGGTAAAGAAAAATTCCTCCGATCGAATACTCAACGGATCCACAAAGAGCACATTGGAACTACAGTCGGGATCATCAACGTACATGTTGGGTGTGCTGACCAGAGCGGCTTCTTCCGGTATCGTGACTATCAGCCCATCAAGTTCCTGATTGAAATCAGCGCTTACCTCCATCAACTCCGGCGGACCCGCAATAGGATCGTCTATGAAGACCTTGCGTCCACGCAGGAAATTTGGTGGATTTGATCTTAGGAGCACTTCGTTTTCCCGACCCTCGAGAATGGCCGAACCCGAATCGATGGAAATATTTCCATTTGTTGCCGAGTCGCAATCGGGATTACAGGAAATTATCAGTGCTGAACCAATCACCATCAGCACCAGCAGGGTATTTTTTAGTGTCATAATTGTTGTTTTAAATAGGATGGATTTGAAGAAGGTGAATCACTATGGTTTATTTTAAACTGTACTTTGTTATAATATTATTAAATACTTTTTCTTAGCTGCATAAGTGATCGATTAATCTGTTTTTCCAATGCTTGTACATTGACAGCCATATCTTCATGGGCTAAATTAGCGATCTTCTGTGCTTTTCCCGGATTCTGCTTGTTCAACTGCTCGTACATATCACGCATGACCGGAAGGATCTGGTTTTGATGAATTCCCTTGACCAGAAAGTCAAAGACTTCTTCCATTACCGGCCCGATTTTAGGATTTGCCCAGTATCTTTCGATGCCCTCGAGATAGGCCAGTCGATTGCTGTCAAATCCTTCATAAATTTTGTTGTAGGACTTGATGTCTTCACTGTAACTTTGAAAGCCACCCGGTGAGTTAAAGTATGATTTGATGAAAGGCAGATGGTCGCGAAGGTCTTTCGCTTTTCGCAGGTAGTTAAGCAGACTGGACGAAATATCTTTAAAGTATTGGTTTTGCCTTAAATACTTTTCTTCCAGTGCCTGTTCCAATTCCTGCGTGAGATTATCTACCTGACTTTCCAAAGCCACCACCTGAGCACGCAGACCATCGATCTCGTCCCTTTGCTGGTCGGTGAGTTGTTCGAAATCAGCTATCTGGGCCTCCAACTGTTGCCGGTTTGCTTCAAAAAACAGAATAGTATCAAGGAGGGTACTATTCAGGGCATTCAACTGCTGATTGGTCAGGGCGTTTTTCGACTTAAGTCGAGATACTTTGCTTTCCAAATCGGCAATTCTCTTTTTGAACTCAGGGCTTTCCGACTCCATATTCACCACCAGAAAATCGATATGCATTTCTTCACGTGAAGGATCCAGATCGATAGATCCATCAATTGGTTTGAGCATTTTGTGATTTTCCGATAAGAGCGCGATGGAAACGGCTGGATCCACTTCATTTCGTACCGGATAAGTAAAAGCATAGCTGCCTTTATCATCCGTTCTGACTTCACCAACATCTGAAATCAACAATTTCGCATTGGGGAGCATCTGTACTTTTCCTGCGATTTTCTCCTGGATATTCACATAAATATCAATGGCATCCAGTACCTGGCTCTGTACAAGAATAGGTAGCAACAGCGCGAACAAAAGGATAAAGATATTCCGTACTTGCATTTTCAATTTCTTTTATTTTGCTCTTAAGCAAGGTATTTCCTGTCTATTGTGCAACAAAGATCTATAATCTTCTGATAAGATGTTACTCTCATGAACCATTCCATTACCGAATTCCGTGGATTTTCTTTCCCGGTGGCAGGCTCACTGGAGTTTCATCTTCTTCCAGAAAGGGGTCCATCTCATCAAAGGACTCCGAACTATCTTCATTGTACATGTCTTGATTCATATAGTTGTTAAAGATATCACCTTCGATCGTTTCAATCTCCACCCAATCTCTGAATCTGTAGGGTTCGATCAGAAACTGATTGAGGTGTTCTTCTTTCACTCGCTTTGCTTCATAACGTGCATTAACCAGGTACTCTGTAAAATCCTGTGCTAACTTAATCAGGCCCAAAATGGCCGCTAATGGAATGGCCGAGTACTCATCGCTGCCGGTCACCTCTGCGACGACACGCTCAAAATCGTGAGCAAAAACATCTTTCAATTCACGTAATTTATATTGCAGAGAGTTAGAGTAAACATCACGATTGAACCGGATCATTTTCATTTTCTTTCTATCCAGAAAATCACGCTTGATTTCTACCAGTTGCCGATTAAACTGATCCGCTATTTTTATATAAGCTTTTTTAACCTTGGCTACCTCCGTCGGTGGGATATTATTGGCTTGCGCTTTAAAAGTCGCTGCCAGGCTCTCCGCTTCAATCTTTAAATCTCTGAATTTTAACATAAACTCAGTCTGTATAAATCCATGTAGCGTTTTATCTAAAACATTATGCGATGCCGCCACAACGGCGCGTTCGTCACGTTCGGCCATGACGCCCCTTACGTAATTAAGGTTGTTTTCAAAATTTATAATATTAAATTCTTTTACTCCGGCATCGTCCTTAAATTCCTCGAATTCCTGTGCACCCACCAGGTGCATCATGGTAAGCAACACCAGGGAGCAAATATATTTTAGAATATGAGATGATTTCATGACAGTAGTGTTTATAGATTGTTTTTTAAAATGTTGATTTATCGTTGCTGGATTTCAATTGTCTGTTGATAAAAATTGTGATCGGGGTTATTTAGGATTGCATTCATGTACGACGTGCAGGCACCTTCTGCACTAAGGCAGCTAAGTAAGGCGTACCATTGGGCATCTTCAAGATACCTGAGGTCATTACTGTCGGCGACTCGCTGGAAGCTGGCCTGGGCACTGCTGAAGTCTTCAGATAAAAACTGTGCATGACCGAGATAGTATTGTGCCAGGACATAGTATGGATCCGAAATCTCTATTTGTTCTAACGTTGCAATGGCACTGTTCAAATTATTTGATCTGAGGTCCGTGACCGCTTCGGCAATACCGGCGGGAATTACATCGGCTCCACTGCGTAGTGTGAAATCCGGAGATGCATAGTATTCCATGGCTAATTGCTGGCGCGACAGATCGCTGCCTCCCGGCATCAGCATAAAGAAGGCACCTAAAAGAATAATGAAACTCGCGGCTATTGCGAGCGTATACATTCTACGCTTTCTCGATTGCAATGAAACAATTTTGGCATCCTTAGATTCGAGCGATTTAAGTTGAGATCGCAGATTTTCAGTCACCATAAAATCGATCATTTTATGTGCTGTCTTCCTCCTCTCAAACTCAGCCGCCAGGGCTTCATCTGTCTTAAGCTTGTCTTCAAATTCAACCCTTTGTGCTTCCGACATCTCATGGGTGAGATACTGCTCAATTAAGTCGATATT
Source organism: Saprospiraceae bacterium (assembly GCA_013001805.1). Classification (GTDB taxonomy): domain Bacteria; phylum Bacteroidota; class Bacteroidia; order Chitinophagales; family Saprospiraceae; genus JABDMH01. Next base: position 5,940 of record JABDLW010000654.1, read on the forward strand.
TACTTGTTGATCCATTTTATCTTTATTTTAAAATATTTTTTAATTCGGGTGCCTGGTCAATAATTGCGAGCAATTTTTGATAACAATTATAACGCTGCCTCCTGGCAATACCGGCGTTCCCCAATCCAACCTCTTCGGCTATTTCTTCCATACTGTAGCTAAGCTTCCAGAGTTCTAGAATCTTTTGGCACTTATCACCGATTCTGCCGAGCAAATCGTTTAAAATAGCTTTTTGTTCGTCAGCCAGGGAAAGTGATTCCGGTGTCTCTTCCTCAATTTGATCCAATGTGGTATTTTCATCCGTGTAGACCATTTTCTTATTGCGCTTTAATTTATTTAACCACAGAAATCTACAAGTCGAAAAAAGATAGCCTTGTATATTTCCATCACCACGATATTTATCCTTCCGTACATTGTCATCAAGCGCAATGATCCCTTCATGAAAAATATCTATCCCCTCATCCGCGCTGCCGCTGTTTCTCTTTACAAAGGCAATCACCTGATTCTTCAGTTGATTGTCCTGGTAGATTGTCGCTATGGCTTGCTGTCTTTTCATTCCTCCGAGCTTGATGTCTTCTATTATTGACGTATTACTCATTATGCTTTTCATATACATTGTGTATTTAGAATTCAGAATGTCCTGATCGAATGTTGATTTTATTTATCGGCTTCTCCATCGATATCGGGATCTATAGCTTTCGTATCCAGGTAATAGACCCTTTTATACTTAATGGTGCCCTCACCGAGGCGATGTATATATAAAGAATCATTGTACCAGAGCTATCCACAAACTTTTACCTGACATTAAAGATAAGACAAGTAGTACAGAATGTAAACGTCAGATAATCAAATACATATGAAGGATATTCACTCAATGCCTGCACTGAAATCTGTCAATGAAGCTCATCCTAAATGTTAAGAAAATGTTAAGAAAAACGATCCGACAGGACATTAGAGGGCCGGGTTGCACAGTTAGTCGTAATCGATTTATTCAACTTCAATTTAGAATTCACAAAAATTTAAATAACATGAAAAAATTAGTTTTTTTAACTTTTGCATTTATAGTTGCCTTGTCCAATATCATTTCTGCGAAAGTCAGTGCCGAAGCGCTTAATTACGGATCGACCAATTGTCATTGGTATTCACAGTTTAAATATCCTAACGGTAGCCAGACCTTTTATTACGGTGATCCGGTTTATGTGCGAGTGCACCCTCAGAAAAATCAACATATCAATTATATGATTCTGTATTGCGATAATCAATATATCCGCAAGGAAAGCAGTTACCCATATGAGTGGTGTAAGAGCAGCGGTGGCGACAATTATCTCAGGACTTTATCACCCGGTTGGCATGAGTTAAAGTGTAAAATCTATGACAAATGTGGAAAATGTCATATCATAAAGTACAAAGTCTATATCAAGGCTAAGGGCGGCGGTGGAAATGCCTGTTACTTTAACAACCCTTGCTATGATTTACCCTGGTTGAAGCAAATCAAGCAACAGCATCCTGATTGGGCGATTTATCAGTACAAGAAAAATGGCCAGCCTTATTTCAAAATATTCAAGTGTGGAGTCAGTCATTACGATGTTTACTGGTATGATTGCCATGGTAAGTTGATTTGCAAATGTTCAAATGGATCTAATTGCTTCCCGGGTTGCTCTTTTGTCAAGTGCTGGTACAATCCTTGCCAGGGCGGAGGTGGAAATCAGGGTGGAAATTGTAACTGGGACTCTTGGTTTAAATACCCACAAAATGGAAAATACTTCAATCACGGATGTGATGTGTATGTGCGGGTAGAATGTAAGAAACATCACGATATCGCCTACATGGAATTGTACTGCAATGGTCAAAAAATCAGAAAAGAAAGTATGTATCCATACGAATGGTGTAAAGGCAACGGAAATTCTGATTACTTGCTCCGAAATATGAAAAAAGGCCAGTATAACCTGGTGTGTGTGATCGTGGATAAGTGTGGACATAAGCATGAAAAGAAATGCACCTTTTATGTAAGCTAAGCTCTTGCTCTAAATGATCCCAAACATTCCAAATCCTTCTATCATATATAGTTCTTTATTTGAGTAATGTGTCGGCCTCCTGAGTTTAAATGCTCAGGGGGCTTTTTGGAAGAACGGTTTTTCAGATCTATTTTTGATAAAAATTCTGTCTTTAGTGAATCAACCTGTAAATAAATATAGCATGTAACGTTATATACTAAACTTACTTACAGTTTACTACACTAGAACATTAAATTCATACCTTATAAAAGAAAGTCAGACAATGAAAACTCTTACCATCGTCTTTGCGCTTTTGCTGCTCCCGAGCCTGATTTTTGCGCAAT
>JABDLW010000368.1 GCA_013001805.1 Saprospiraceae bacterium
GTCGTTCACTAGACCTCCTGGTCCACTTGGCATCAAAATGCGCAGACTCGAGGAAAATTTCTTTCGTACCGCTTGAAACGCCCGATCCAAGTCCTCCAAATATTCCCGCTATACACATCCCTTTATCAGCTCCATCACAAATCATCAGGTCTTGGCTATGAAGTTTACGTTCCTGTTCATCCAGGCTTACAAAGGGAGTTCCGGCGGCTAATGTCTGGACTTTGATCTTGTGACCTGCAACATGATCAAGATCGAAAGCATGTAAAGGCTGACCCAACTCATGCAAAACATAGTTGGTGGCATCAACTACATTATTTATTGGTCTCACCCCGATCGCCGATAGACGTTGTTTGAGCCAGTCAGGAGAATCACCTATTTGCAGCCCGCTAATTACAACTCCGCAATATCGGGGACAGCCTTCTTTGGAAAGCACCTCCACAGCTACCTGACGGGACCGGTTGTCAATAGTCCATGCATCAACGGAGGGAGGTTCCACTTGTCCACTATGCTGATAGTTTATTTTCAGCGCAGCGGCCAGATCACGTGCCACACCTAAGTGCGATGTTGCATCTGATCTATTGGGCGTTAGACCTATTTCAAAGATTGTATCGGAAGATGTATCATAATAATCCTTTAGTTCTGAGCCCACAGTAAAGTCAGTAGGCAATATCAAGATGCCTTCGTGACTATCACCGAGTCCAATTTCATCCTCAGCACATATCATACCCTCGCTCACTTCTCCCCTGATCTTGCCCTTATTGATCTTCCATTCTTTCCCCTCTTTGTCGAAGAGTATCGTGCCCACAGGCGCAACCGCCACCCTTTGCCCGGTTGCAACATTAGGTGCGCCACAAACAATTTGGAGCTTGGATCTTCCAATATCTACAGTCGTAAGCGATAAGCGATCCGCGTTGGGATGCTTTACACAACTAAGTACTTCTCCCACTACTAATCCTTGCAGGCTACCATTAATTTTTTCGAAGGTCTCAACACCCTCGACCTCAAGTCCAATCTCCGTAAGTATATCGGCAGTCTTCTCGATGCTCTCTGTAATGGTCAGATAGTCTTGCAGCCAGCTCAGCGATATCTTCATTAGATTTGTGTCTTTACGATTTGGACGGCAAAGATAGTCAATGTGTATTGTTTAGCGACGAACACTCCATTGCGATATTTGTCATCATTGAGCGATTGATGTCTGAGCACCCTGAAGGATTTCTCCGGTTCCGGCAGAAACAAAGGCTACCAAAGTTAAATCTTCGAGCTTCCACCATCCCATCTCCTCTGGCAATAAATAAGTATAAGTGCTTTCCACGGCTTCAAATGCAACCGGATCTGATGCAATGAGATCACCTTTGACATCGGATAGGACTCTACGCAGTACATTTCGGTGGTTATATTGGGTGACCACTCCTGATGGATCAGCACGATCGGCCTGGGGATCAATTATATTATCTTCTTTTAGCAAGACTGTGAGACGAAGCTCAGTATCCATTGTTTCATTAGGAACCACACGAACATTCGCCACCAGGTTGCGCGTACCAGTATCGAACATTTGATTGATCGTAATGGCCACGGCTGGAGGTACCGTCAGCGCTTCACTGATCAATCCTCCCCATTTTGTCGAAAATAGCTGGAAACTTTGACTGCTCTGATCCTTTATCCGATTTATTACCGCCGAGGGATAGCCAATTGGATTTCCCAAAAAAGCCAACAAAGCGTCGCCTTCCGGTGTAGTAAAATCAAACTTACTATCATTATAGGTAAAGGCAAAGTCTCCCGCATGTATCGTTATTATGACCAGTCTGTCACCATAAACCTGATTCAGGTTTTCGAGCTCTTGGGTCCCTTGAGGACAATTGGGACACCGTGCTCCGGAAAACTCCTCAACGATGACCATGCGGTCCCCCGTCTCAGGCCTGATCAATGTGTATTCCGGTTGATTCTCTTGACAACTTATCACTAGAAAACCGATGAGTAGCAGTGGTAAATACTTCAATTTCAAAAGGTTGAATTTAGGGAAAAGCGAATGCCGCTAAAGGCTGGTTCCAGTCGGCATATTCCACCAGCACACACCACTCCTTCCACTTGTTTAATATAACTGAGACCAAAACGATTGGTTTTTTGCACAAATACAACATCCACTCGCGGATAGTGTAAGGCTGCAGTCTTAATTGGATCAACATTATACATATCAGATAACGCAAAAGACCACCTGGGTGCTATACTATATTCAATTAATGCAAAAGCCCAGCTTCCAAAGTCCTGTTTTGTTGACATGAATTGGGCTTCAATTTTCATTGACTTTCGTGCGGACAACTTGCGAAACCATTCGAAATATGGAGTGACCGTCTTCACATTGGGAACACCTGACTTTCCTTCATAAATCGCTTGATTATACGTTTGTGCCTGGATGCCGAAGGTGATCTGGTTAGCGACAGAAGGCCTGAAATTAATCTCATTGTCAATTTCGCGGTAGAGTTGGTTTCCCGACAAGTCCGTGATATTTGAGAAATAGTGCACTATCCTCCATTTCTTAACGGGAGTGTATCTAATCTCAACCTGTATCGCTTCTTCTGCAAGTTCACGAGGAGCAGGTGTATATCGGGATTTCAACCGGTAGGTATTAATTTTTGACATAGGAGGGAGATAATTAACAATCCCCCGGTTCAATGCAGTAAAGGGATCTGCCCGGAAAGAGAAGTTTTCGGTCCGTTTATATTCGAAACTAGCACCAAAGCCCTTTTTACCAAAACCCAAAGAACTATATAAAACTGATCCAGCGTCGTTTCTAAACCGGCCAAGTGTATTCTCTCCTGTATAAAGGCTTCTTTCAGCATCGGGATCAAAATAGATGTCCCGGGTCTTAACAGCACCTTCTACGTACCAGGTAATCGGACCGAAGGATAGCGTATTGTAAATACTTGCAGCATAGGAGTTGTAATACAGGCCCAAGCTGTCCTGAGGAGTATAGGTCCGAACGGTACTGATCAGTTCGTCGATCTGATCATCAGAAAAGGTCTTGTTTATCACCCCAAAACCTGGTACGAGGGCCACTTTATTTTCTTCACCAATGGATAAATAGCCATCAATCACCACACCCTTGATGAAACTCTCATATGTTTCAAATAGGTTCTTTTGCTTGCCTCCGAAAACCTTAATTCTCCAGTCCGGCTGAAGTTCATAAGTAGCTGATACTCCATACAGTCCGTTGTCGATAAG
>JABDLW010000372.1 GCA_013001805.1 Saprospiraceae bacterium
TAATCAGGCGGGTTTTCGCGGTCACCATTTTTCGCACTGCGTGCCAATCAACGATAAAATCCGGTGCTTTTAGTGAGTACACCCTGGCTATTCCCCCATTCAGCAACACTGCTGGCTTGTAAAGATCATATGCGGGATCAATGATAATTACTTCATCACCAGGATGTATTAGTGTAGTGATGGCCGAAAAAATTCCTTCTGCCGCTCCGGCGGTAACGGTGATATCCGTATAGGGTTCCAACATGCAGCCATATTGCTCCTTGTATTTGATCGCAATCTGTTGCAGCAACACGTCCACTCCCATCATGGGCGGATATTGGTTTCGACCTTCTTGCATATGTTTATAGGCAAGTTGATGTAAAGCGGGATCGCAATCAAAATCGGGAAACCCCTGAGACAAATTGATGGCTTGATGTTTTTTAGCCAGCGCTGACATGACCGTAAAAATTGTCGTCCCGACATTGGGAAGTTTACTTACCATATGACTCGCTTATTTATACTTCTCGTATATGGTATCGATCGCAGCAGCGAGATCTCTGTCTTTTTGAGTTACAATATTCCCCGCGTCATGAGTGTTTAGCTCAATATTGACGGTATCATAAACATTGCTCCACCAGGGGTGGTGATTCTGTTTTTCAGCTTCGATAGCTACCTGAGTCATAAATGCAAAAGCCTCACTGAAGTCGTTGAATTTGAATGTTCTCGATAATTTGTCATTTTTATTCTGCCACATAATTGTTACTATTTTTTACCAATCGTACTGATCGATTTCTTCCAGTGATCGCGACAGTAATCGTATACAATTTTGGATGTCGTCTTCATGCGCCATTTCAATAACCTGATGTAGATGCCGCAGTGGTATTGATATCGCCCCGGCAATTGCGCCATCCCGGCCATAGCGTTGAATTCCAGCTGTGTCAGTCCCTCCTGCCGTCAGAATTTCAGGTTGCCATTTTATATCATGATCCTGGGCCACTTTTTTTAGATATTCTACCATTCGATAATCACAAATTGTAGAGCCATCCATTATTTTAATCGCTGCTCCTTTTCCCAATTTGGTGATCACTTCTTGTGGCTGGGCACCGGGAAGATCATAAGCAACCGTAACATCAAGTCCGATTCCAAAATGCGGATTTATATGGCCCGCCGAACTAATGGCACCTCTTAGGCCTACTTCCTCCTGTACAGTGAATGTACCATAAACATCGTAAGGGACAGAGCGATCTTTCAACCCTTCTAGTGTTTTGAGTAATATGTATACGGATACCCTGTTGTCAAGTGATTTGCCATTGACACAGGCACCCATTCTTATAAGTGACCGCTCTCTCGTAATGGGATTGCCGATAGATATACTTTCCTTTACGTCATCCACACCTAGTCCCGTATCAATGTAATAATCCTGAATCGTAGGCATCTTGGTTTTTTCCTCCGCTTTCATCAGGTGGACTGGTTTTGAGCCCATGACCCCAATAATATCTTTCTTCCCATGCACAATTACACGTTGCGCTGTCAATGTTTTTGGATCAAATCCACCTAGTGTGTGGAATCTGAGAAATCCATCGTCGTCAATGTGTGTCACAATAAAGCTGATTTCATCAAGATGCGCAGCGATCATGACACGTTTATTTTCAACACCTTTTTTCAATGCAATGACATTACCCATCGGATCAATCGATATCTCATCTACCCATGGTGTTACCAATTGAAGGACTAGATCCCGGATCGGTTTTTCAAAACCTGGAGCACCCGGAGTCTCACAAATCAATTTAAGAAGGTCAAAATCAAGCATATTTTTATCTCATCAAAGCCTGGATCTAAGGTATGTATATTTTAAAGTCTTCACTAAACCCCTATAATATTTTGCGTTATTTTACGTCCATTCCTAACGCAATAAGGAATAGATCCATCTGATGTCATTTGTAAAACAGATTGCCGGTGAAACTGCCATATACGGGATTAGTAGCATCCTAAGCAGAATTGTAAGCTTTGTTTTCATTACCGGTTATCTGACCCGGGTCTTTTCTGAAGATCGCGATCTTTATGGAATCCATCAGGAGTTATATGTATACATAGCTATGCTGTTAGTGTTTTTCACTCATCGCATGGAGACGGCATATTTTCGTATGGGATCCAAGAAGGAAGATGAAAACAGGTCCTTTGCAACTGCATTCTATTCAATCCTGGTTACCACTCTGCTTTTTGGTGTGTTGATGGTATCCTTTCGCACTTCTATCGCCGAACTACTTAAGTATGAAAACAAAGGAATCTACGTCGTTTATATGGCATTAATTATTGGTTTTGACGCTTTAGCTGCCATTCCTTTCGCTAGGTTACGTCTACAAAACCGGCCTTTAAAATTCATGTTTATAAAGGTGCTAAATGTTGTGCTCACGGTTGCTCTGGTTGTTTTTTTTTTAGAGATCTGTCCGTATTTGATTGATCGGGGATTCACATTTTTTACTAAGATCTATCAGCCGGAGTTACGTTTGGACCTGGTATTTATTGCCAACGCCATTTCCAGTGGTATCGTCTTGCTCATTCTAACGCCGGAAATATTTGCAACAGGTTCAAGGTTTGACTATGATCTGTGGAAAAAAATGCTCATCTATTTATTACCTCTCATCGTCGTTAGTATCGCCGCGACTTTTAATCAGTCATTTGCAGTACCACTGCTCACCTATTTATTGCCGGATGGCAAAGCAGTCAACCTGGAAGCTGCTGGTGTTTATGCTGCTGCAGCCAAACTTGCGGTACTCATGAACCTATTTACACAGGCTTTTAATTATGCAGCTGAACCTTTTTTTTTCAAACAATCGAATACAAAATACGCTAAAGACACCTACGCCGATATTGCCCAGGCCTTTTCGCTCGCCGCATCTGTAGGACTGTTATTCATAGCATTGTATCTTAACGTCTTTAAATACCTCCTCGACGCCAACTACCGGTCTGCACTTTTTGTCGTGCCGATTCTCCTGGTGGCATATTGGTTCCTGGGTTTATATTACAATTTTAGCATCTGGTACAAAATCCAGGACAAGACTTACATAGGTGCAGTGATTTCAGTTGGAGGGGCTTTCATTACATTATTGTGCGCTATAGTTTTAATACCCAGGATGGGTATTATTGCCATGGCGTGGGCTGGCCTCGCCTGCTATGCCTTCATGGCAGGGGCAAGTTACCTTTCAGGAAAAAAATCATACCCAATAGATTATCCGATTGGCAGAATGATTCTTTATCTGGCTTTAGCGCTATTGATTTATGCAATCAATACGATCCTAACATCGTATCTCAATGTTGGTGCCCTGACGCAGTTTGTGCTGAGTACAATATTGCTCGGAAGTTATCTGCTCTTGATTTATTTTATTGATCGTGAAAAGATACTAGAGTGGGTCGGTAGAAATCAGAAATAGATATTAAGCATATCCATAATGCGGATCCAATTCTTATAAACCAATAAACCCAATGCTAAAACAACAGCGATAATAATGGCTTTTGTATTTCTTTTTATTACTGTGTAACGCTCAAGACGGCTCTTATATCGATGTTTTGGATTATATGCCATTTTATAAAAATATTTCTCCTCTAAGATATGTGACGGCCGATCCCCTCAGGTGCACCCGGTTGGCATCACAGGTACAAAAAACAACTCCAGAACGACGGGATGCCTGCAGAGCTACGATTTCATTTTTTGCGAGTTTTTCAGACCAAAATGGTGCTAATAAGGTGTGAGCTGATCCAGTCACAGGATCTTCATTTATTCCATATCTGGGAAAGAAACATCGACTAACAACATCATAAACTGCACTTGCCCGAGCGGTGATTATCACACCTCTGGCATTCAGTTTCTTGATCGCATCGAAGTCGGGCTGATACTTTCGCACGGATTGCTC
>JABDLW010000373.1 GCA_013001805.1 Saprospiraceae bacterium
GTTTTGGGGTATTCCTTTGCTGTCAACAGCATAAGAAGTAGAAAATATTTTATCATGATCTCATTTTTGAATGGCTTGAAACTAAAATTATACAATTTTTGGATAGGAGTGGAGATCTCGCTATTTCAGATGGAACTATATAGCAATAAATAGGAACTATACTATAAACCTTTCTCAGTTGTCAAACGGATATTTGTTTTGGCACAAACATCGAATCCTTAACACCGTGAAAACAATCTTCATGAAAAGTTGCTTATCTGGACTTGGTGTCCTAATCGTGATTTCCCTAAGCGCACAGGATGTTGGATTGTCCGTATCGGGCACAATCCAGTTAGGTAATCCCACTGAAATCCCCACCGAAGGTGGTGTTCTGATCTGGGATGGAATTAATTTTGTGGGAATCGAAACTGTCTATTCGCGACTGTTGACCAATGTCCGGTTTGATACGGTGGCTGATCGGGACGGAAACCTTTACCGGACAGTTCGTTTGGGCACACAGTGGTGGATGATGGAGAATCTGCGTACGGCCACTTTTGCCGATGGATCACCCATTCGGTTGGATAGCTCAGATGTCGATTGGAGTGCAGGTTATAGTGCATATTGCTGGTATGACAACGATAGTAGTCAGTATGATCGAACATATGGAAAATTATACAATTGGTACGCGGTCTCTGACGTACATGGTTTATGCCCGGATGGCTGGCATATCCCCTCCGATTTAGAATGGCACGCATTAGCCACTGAGTTGGGAGGACTGGCAATTTGTGGTGGAAAAATGAAAGAGCTGGGCAATGGGCGTTGGCTACCAAATAATGCGGCGGCTACCAATGAAAGTGGGTTTAGCGCCAGACCCGCCGGCTTGCGCTCTGGCAATGGCACATTTGCTAATTTAAATTTCATCGGTTATTGGTGGGCCTCCTCCGTATCAGGTAACAATGCCTGGTATAGTAATCTTTACAATTACAATGGTAGCATGGATATAAATTTGGCCGATAAATTCAACGGTTTATCGGTTCGGTGTGTAAGATGAAATCCCAATATCTTGAAAAGGTATTGATTTCAAGAGTGTAAAAAAATAGAAATGTCAGTGAAATATATTTTATCAGCACTATTATTAATCGTCCATTTTCTAATAATTAACGGTCAGGTTGTGAGCTTATTTGTTGATGGAGGCCTAAGGATTTGAAATTTTACTGGTGATGAGCCGGAGGCAGGTACGATTCGTTGGACGGGTTCGAAGTTTGAAGGATTTACCGGAATATTTTGGACGCAATTAGAGGATGGTCTTTATTTGAGCCGTGGCCCTGGATCCAGTGGTGGATTGGGGGAGATCTCCGAAATGGAGGGAGCCATCCAACTTGGTGCAAACGTAGCGGCTCAATTTACCACGGGAGCAAGGATTGCCCCAAATCCTGGCACGATAAGATGGTCAGGGACTGAGTTTCAGGGCTGGAATGGTGTTTATTGGGTCTCTCTAAGTGGAAATACACTGTATGATGTCGATGGCAATACCTATCCTACAGTGCTGATCGGAAACCAGGAATGGATGCAGGAGAATTTACGGACCGGAAAATATTTGAACGGAGAACAGATTCCCATGGTCGGTGACAATTTACAGTGGCAGGAGCTGAATACCGGAGCATATAGCTGGTATGAACATCAAAATATGGCAGAAAATGTTTATGGAAAGCTCTACAATTGGTACGCAGTGATTGATCCGCGAGGACTTTGTCCGACGGGATGGCGTATTCCCACGGCAACTGATTGGGTTGCTCTAATTAATTTTTTGGGCGGTGCTAATTTGGCCGGCGGAAAAATGAAAGAGACGAGCCTTCGTTATTGGAATAGTCCCAATACCAGCGCCACCAATGAAAGTGGCTTTACCGGTCTTCCCAGTGGACTTCGAGGCTTTAATGGCTCATTTCTTTTCCAGGGAAATAGTGGTTCCTGGTGGAGCTCTTCTTCCGATGGTACGCTGGATGTATACATGCAATCCATTAGCTATAACAGTGGTATCTCCAGTCCTTACTACGAGGATCGGCGTTCAGGGATCTCGGTCCGTTGCATTAAAAATTAATGGATTATTGTTTGGAATCGTCATCATACTCCTAAATCATCATACGTTCGCATTATCAATGGTTCCACTTGCAAAAAGCATCTTTGAATAAAATTGAAATCGGTGGATTTCGTTCCTTGACATGCACTACTCTGAAGCCTCAACTCTCGTCACTTGTAGCTTTAGCATTAGTTTGAGTTTATTCATGTCGTTATGGATGGATTCATTAGCAGCAATTAAGGCGTCAATAAGAAGTTTTGTTGTTCAAACCTTTCTTGATATTCTTTTCGCATCGCTACCTCAACCAGAAGAGGATAATTTTTCTGTAGTCCAACTCGCTTGCGGCATCGATACCATTTTCCTCATAACCTACGATTTCTGGAAGCACCACTCCTATTTCTTCTGCTATAAATCCAATATCGTGCAAACCTACGTGATCTTCATTCCAATTAAAGTGTACACTTCTTCGTTGCCCAATTTTTTCCAACGGGTCAGGGATATTCCCAATATTGGTTTTCCAGCGGCGGGATGACGATTGACCGTAAGTGATGGAACCATCCTCCTCCCAGGCATAAAAGTCATAAGTTTTTCCATTGCCTCAAAGACCGTATCTATTGGTACTCTCGCGAAGTACTCCGATTTCGTCGCTGCTCTTTCCATAAACCGCATGACCGCCTGTACCTACCCCATAAACTCCGATTCCGCTCTCGCCCTGACCGATTACTTCACGTCAGACTCCACAGTGGCCAAATGGAGCACTTTGAATGATATTGAAACTGTATGATTGACCAATGTTGCCTTAAATTAAGGCTTCTACTTTGAAGACCATGTTGGTTAACACTTGAACCCAGGATCCAGGAACTATTAGTGCTTATGCCATACACACCAGCTGTGTTTAGATTAGTGGCTTGCCCACTGATCGACTGACCTCGTCGAAAATCAATTGCTGTATAAATAAATCGTACACTCTTAGCACCGCAAATAATAGAATTAAAATAAATTTCATGACAAGAACTATTTACAAATGTGTCTAATTTTCAAATACAATTCCTGCTTTATTATTCCCGAACTTTTACTAGAGAATCGATCCATTTAAACAAAGATTGACCGTCTGCAAGCATGAAAGGTATCCGAACCTTTAGCCCAATGAGAGAAAGCCTTCTTCATAGGCCTTTCGTACCATACCAGCCATATTATTGGCACCTAGTTTCATCATGATGCTCTTACGATGTGTTTTGATGGTGTCAGGAGAGATGAATAAAATATTGCCCATCTCGATCGTAGTCTTTTCCATTACAATAAGTTGCAATACCTCCATCTCTCTTGTCGACAACTTGATGACATGGCGGTTATTTTCATGTAGCATATCCTTTGATTTTGAGTGATATTAATTTGACGATCCGTTAACTTTTGGAATCGAAGATGGGACAGTATCGAGGGAGGTGTACTCCATTGCGCCTACACCAATTAATGCTTCAACTTTTTCGAGACGGGTGATCAGCTTTTGATTATTTGCCCTGAGGCGGTCAATCTCAGACCTATGAGTTATTAGCTCGGCATTCAACAAAGTATTTTTGGCATTTAATTCCTCGTTTAACTCTTGTACGGCTTTTACCAATGGAACCACAAATTCCGCGTAACGAAGCCCATACATATCCTTTTCATTTTTTGCCTCATCAACACCACTAAAGTTGTATCCGATGATTTTAGCGATTTTTTCGACATCCTGAGCGATAAATCCCGTTTGAATCCGATTTTCTTTTTCGACGATAGCCTTTGTCATCTGCTCATTCAATTCTTTACCCTGGTTTTCACCTAACGCTTTGCTCAAAGCACTTACATCCAGATTGTAAGTGACCGGCTCTAATTTTAATATGAAGCTCAAACCGGGTACAT
>JABDLW010000699.1 GCA_013001805.1 Saprospiraceae bacterium
ATCTTGCTTCAGACGTGCCAGGGACTTTAATGTCTGCGACAAAATCGATTCATCTTTGAGCACATTGCCACCTATTTTTATGATGTGCAGATCGCGCATATACAAATTGCATTTTTTTTGGCGGCGGAAAGATACCGAACTTGTTAGAAAGAAGCTATGACAGATGGTTTTGGAAGCCATTAGAAACCAATCATTCCGAAATGCTACCGGTTCATCGCAAGTTTTTTAAAGCCATTTTGGGAGTAAGAAAATTGAGGTATTTAGCCTTCGTTATTTCTGCTGTTTTGATTTTTAGGATAGGGTTCTTCTTGGCGATGAGCCCAAAACTTAAATTGATTAGGAATGGATTCCGGTCTTAATGTGAAAAAAATTTGCCGCGAATCCAGACCAATTTTGTAATTATAAAATTAAATTAAGATATTACGTACGACGTTACACCAGGAGCCGGAATCGCTGCTTCGCCAGTTTTCTGGATTCTTAGATCTCTTCGAACGCGCTTGATCATTTCTGATCTTTAATTTTATTCATCGAACTAAATTCAACGAAAATGAAGAAATTGACTTTTCTGATGCTGGTATTTTTATCTATTCATGGGATCAATGCGCAGACTCAAGCGGAAATTATTGGTAAAACCATCACGGACTCGATTCAAATCATTAATGGGGCTACAACCGGCCATATTTTACAATCTGCCGACGGAATGGGTCTGGGAAAATGGGTGAGTCCTGCAGTATTGGGGGATAATTTGGGTGATCATACCGCCACTGCAACAATTAAAATGGATGGAAATCAAATGATAGGCCTGGATTCTGTGACATTCAAAAATGGCCAGATCATTGATCAGGCCACGGCAGGTACTTTAAAGTTTAATGCGCACCTGGACCTTCAGTGCAATAACCTGGATAACGTGGCCTTGATCAATTTTTGTCCCACTGGCATGGCAGCTCCCATTAGTACGATTATGGCCGTTCCTTCACCAGGGGCCGGGATTGCTGATGAAATTATCATGATGAACCCTGGTGGTCCAGGACCTCCCGCCGCCGTGGCTCTCGGTGTGGGTGGACCGGCTAATCCAATAATATTACCTCCCTTGGCTAATTTATTGGGAGTGCCCATGCTTCCGCCTGGTCTTCCCTTCAATCTTGGTGTTCATGGAGATGCCTGGGCATTTAATTGGTGGGCGGTTTCTGATGCCCGATTTAAGAAGGACATTTCAACTTTTGACCAGGCAATTGAGAAAATATTGCAACTGAAACCAGTGACTTATCAATTGAATCAGGAGAGATTTCCCGGGAGAAGTTTTTACTCAGGCCCGACCTATGGATTCCTGGCTCAGGATTTACTGGAGGTGACACCGGAGCTTGTACGGATGGGGTCAGATGGATATTACCGGGTGCAGTACAATGGACTCATTGCCATTCTCACGGAAGGAATACAAGAATTGGATGAGAAAATAAACGATAACCAAGAGGTATTGAAAGCAGAGATTACCGCATTAAAAAAAGAAAACAGAGAGCTTGAAATCCGATTAAAAAAACTGGAAGACCGGCTAGTGAATAAGTGAACTAGCAAATAGAAAATGGAAGTATTTACTTGCAAAAGTTGTACTTCCTATTTTTTATCCAGGAGTGATTTAGTGACTTCATTTAAGTAAGTCACTTTTTCCGAAAAACTGAGTTGCAAATTATTTCTCAATGCCCGAAGGTTGGGCAAGAGTTCTTGTACATTGTCCGGAAGTATATCCTCCAGCAATTGCCGAAACCTTTTTGCGAATGTGGGAGATTTACCATTGGTTGAAATACCAATCTTAAGATCACCCTTGGTAACGATAGACCCCATGTAAAAATCACAGAGCTCAGGTGTGTCGGCCACATTGATGATGATCTTATGTTCTTTGGCAGCTTGGTATACTTCGCGATTTAATACGGCTATGTTGGTGGCTGCCACTACCAGGTCAAAACTGGAAAGTACCGCAGGATCAAACTCTTTCTTAATGATGCTGATTTGATGCTCTGTCGAGACGAAGAGCTCGATAATCTCCGGTGCTATTTCCGGTGCCATGACCGTTATCTGGGCATCGGGACTACTTTTCAAAATAAAGTGCAGTTTTTCCTTCGCCACTTCACCACCGCCGACAATCAACAATCGCAGCCGGCTCATTTGCAGGAAAACAGGATATAACTTATTTACAGACTTATTCATACCATGGTGGTTTGCAGGGATCGCACAAAGTTGGGATGTAAACTCACGACCTCTCCCACTACAATAGTGGCCGGAGTTCCGATTCCTGATTCTTTGGCGTCCTTTTCTACCTCGCTAATTGTTGAGAGCAGCGTCCTTTCGTCGGGGAGTGTGCCATTTTGAACAATCATAACCGGAAAATCTTGCTTTCCCTCGCGTCTAAAAGCCTCGGCTATTAATGACAACTTCTTTAATCCCATTAAAATGACAATAGTGGCACTGGAAGCGGCTGCCAGATGGAGATCTTTGGTAAAAGCACCATTTCTTGTGGTAGCGGTCACCACCCAAAAGCTTTCGGAATAGTCCCTGCGTGTCACTGGAACACCCTGCGAGGCAGATACAGCAATGGCACTGCTGATGCCCGGAATCACTTCTACAGGAATATCGAAGGATTTGACAAATTCCAATTCTTCATGTCCCCTACCAAACACATAGGGATCACCACCTTTCAATCTTACAACATGCCCTTTTTCGTAAGCAAGTTGCACCATCATTAATTCAATTTTGTCCTGTGGTGTACTTTTTTCCCCCGAACGTTTTCCGACATAGATTTTGAGAGCATCTGCCGGTGCATGAGCAAGTAATTCCTGGTTTGCCAGGGCATCATAGAGGACGGCCTGAGCTGATGCGAGAGCCTTCATTCCTTTGACGGTGATCAAATCGGGATCACCCGGGCCAGCCCCGACAATCGATATTTTAGGAATAAATGACATGTTATTTTCTAAGCTTTGTAGTAACTATCGACCACTAATTTATCATCTATTTCGACTTCAGCCGACTTATGATCAATGATATTTTTAACAAATGCGGTAGCCATGTCAAGATATCTTTCGGTAAAAGTTGCATCGGCTTTGTTTTCGCGCATCTGCAACACCATCTCAGCAAAGGGTTTGTCCAGGTGAAACTCAGGGTCTGCACCGAAATGC
>JABDLW010000734.1 GCA_013001805.1 Saprospiraceae bacterium
ATCCCACACTGCATAGGGTCAGCTGCGATTGCGCGCAATAAATGACAAAATCTTGATTTATGCAAAATTTTCGATTTATTTTTGGTTAAAGGAACTTATACCTCTAATCTAAACTTAAGGTAGTTAGCTGTTGTTTCAATATCATATAGGTACACTAATATCACATATCATTAGAAAAAAATGTTGCCTTACTAAGGATAATGACCTATTTTTGCGCTCGCTTTTGAGTAGGCGCCGCACAATCTTTACATATATTTAACCATAAATTCAGTCTGTATGAGGCAGTTAAAGATCACGAAATCGATCACCAATAGGGAGAGCCAATCACTTGAAAAGTACCTGCAAGAGATCGGTAAAGTGGATCTTCTCACTCCCGAAGAAGAAGTAGACCTGGCAAAAAAGATCAAAAGTGGTGATCAGGAAGCCTTGGAACGATTGACAAAAGCTAATCTTAGATTTGTTGTTTCAGTGGCCAAGCAATATCAAAATCAGGGCCTTTCTCTAAGCGATCTCATCAATGAAGGCAATCTCGGATTAATTAAGGCGGCTCAGCGCTTTGATGAAACCAGAGGATTCAAATTCATCTCGTACGCAGTATGGTGGATTCGACAATCGATCCTGCAAGCATTGGCCGAGCAATCGCGAATCGTTCGATTACCATTGAATAAAGTGGGCTCACTTAATAAGATTAACCGGGCTTTTTCAGAGCTTGAGCAAGAATACGAGCGTGAACCTTCCCCGGAGGAATTGGCTGAGGTTCTGGAGATACCCACCGACGAGGTGGAGACAACGCTGGGAGTTGCTGCAAGGCACGTATCCATGGATGCACCATTTGTCGACGGTGAAGACAATTCTCTATTGGATGTTTTGGAGAATGGAAACACACCTAAGACCGATTCTAAACTGGAGTACAATGAATCGCTCCGAAAGGAAATCGAACGCTCTTTAGGCACATTGACCGAAAGGCAATGCGATGTGATCAAGCTTTATTTTGGCATCGGAGTAGAACATCCCATGTCTCTGGAAGACATTGGAGAGAAATTTGGCTTGACACGTGAGCGTGTGCGCCAGATCAAGGATAAAGCCATAAATAAGTTAAGATCAGCATCAAGAAGTAAACTTCTCAAGCACTACCTGGGTAGTTAGCGATTTTTAACTGCACCAAACCGTCAATCGAATTCTTCTCCCTCTTCCAGGATGTTGATGGGGCGATTTATACTTTCCTCCAGGCTAATGAATGTTTCGGTACGCTGTATCCCCGGAATTGATTGGATCTTACCACTTAGCACCTCCCTTAAATGCTGCGTATCTTTACAAACAACCCTGGCAAAAATCGCATAATTACCGGTAGTGTAGTGTGCTGCCACAACTTCTGGTATCGACTGCAGGCTACTGATTACCTGCTGATACATTGAACTCTTATCCAGATAAATCCCGATAAAAGCCGAGATATCATAACCCAATTGGCTGTAGTCTACCTTGAGGTTAGCCTCCTTTACGACTCCCAATTGTTCGAGTTTGCGCATTCGAACATGGACAGTTCCACCGGAAACGAATAGTTTTTTGGCAATGTCTGTATACGGCATTTTAGCATCTCGCATCAAAATGGAAAGAATTTGCCGGTCCAACTTGTCGATATCAGTGGGTTTACGCATCCTACATTATTTTTTTTGGGATAAAAATGAAATATTACTAATCAATCAAATTCATTTTTAGGAGATTAGTAAACGAATGCCAATAATAATGAGTTTTTTTCAATCTATGGTAATTTGTTGCCTTTTCTATGCGATGGTCGATTATTCCATGTAGATCGTAGATGGAGTACCACCGCATACCTCTAGAAAGTGGTACTTTTGAAAGCTGAAATGGAGAAGGAAAAAAATTCAAAATACGAAATCTGGCAGCCCCTGTTGATGTCTCTGATCTTGGCTGGTGGAATGTTGATCGGTACGAAAATTGACGATGAACTCCCACTGGTGGCAAAATCCACTGGCCTGGACGAGACCAAACCGTGGGAGGAGTTGAAGAATGTAGTAGGGTTTATTGAATCACGCTATGGTGACTCGCTCAGCGTGGACTCCATTACCGAGGAAGCAATCGAATTGCTGGTGTCTAAATTAGATCCCCATTCCTACTACCTTTCCGGACTAGACTACTTTCATTTCAAAGAACGTATGCAAGGTAGTTATATCGGTGTAGGTATAGATTACGATATCATTAATGATACCATGCAATTGATTCGAATTGTACCGGAGGGACCTGCGGACAGAGCAGGACTAAAGCAAGGGGATCAAGTGTTGGAGATTAATGAAAAGTCAGTGGCTGGCGGGAAAATTACGCACGAAAAAGCTTATGATATCTGGCGCGAGAGCGCTGAAGAACTTTCAATCAAGATACTGACATCAGCTGCCAAGGAGGTTGTCAATAAAAAAATTACTAAAGGTCCGGTTCAGCTGAAAAGTATACCAGCATCCAAGATGATTGGTAATGGTGTAGGGTATATAAAGATCAGTCGTTTTTCATCGGATACTTACAAGAATTTTATGCAGGAAGTGGAAAAACTTTCAGAAAATGGTATGTCAAAACTAATCATTGATGTACGACGAAACCCGGGTGGCTCACTCGATCAGGTAGTCAAGATCCTTAATCAGTTGGTATCTGAACGTGATCAACTACTAATTTACACACAAGGCCTAAACACGAAAAAGGTTGAATATAAAAGTACCGGCAAGGTGTTTTTCCAAATCGATGATCTTGCCGTGATCATTGATGAGCATTCGGTTTCCGCCAGTGAAGTTCTCGCTGGATCGCTACAGGATCTCGGACGTGCGACCATAGTCGGCAGGAGATCCTATGGCAAAGGCCTGGTGCAGGAGATGTACAACTTGTCACCTACTTCCGCCATCAATCTCACCGTGGCTAAATACTACCTTCCCTCCGGCCGTTTTATCCAAAAATCCTATGCGGATCGGAATAGCTATGATCTTGAGATCGAGAGACGGGAGGCTAACGGTGAATTATTCTTCGAAGACAGCATCAAAATTGTCCACCATCTCACCGCGACCGGACTGGATGGCGTACCACGACCCTACGGAGAAGGCATCATACCGGATGTATTTGTGGCTGCAGATTCGTTTTATTATTCTGATCTATGGAAAGATCTGGAAAAGCCACTTTACCGGGATGCGTTTCAATATCTGATGCACAATAGAGAGCGAATCACCAAAATTCTGGAAGGCGACAATGCAATGGAAGTATTACGGGAGCATGTCGAAGAGCTGACGTCATTGACAGAATTAAGAAATGGGGAGAGCACCAGATTCAGTGATAAAATAACCGAAGGATTTGTACATCTTCTCCTATGGCATTACTACGGGGAATACACCTACTATGAAAAAATGTTGCACGAGGATAATGAAGTGAAAGCAGCCATCGAAATATTAATGGAAAAAGACTGATTTCTGGTCTATCCGGAATAATACATTAGAAAATCTATAGCGGCTTGACAAATAAGACTGCCTCACCGAAATTTCTTCCAGCACCATAGTCGTGTCACAGTTCGGAAAGGAACCCAGTGTATTGGTCGTTCATACCTAACTAAAAAAGTGCTAATAAAATAGGGCGGCTTTGAGACCCTACTCCCGAATGAAATCGAGTTCTGCCCTTTCCGTCAATCTGACAATCACCGACGGATCTTCCAAAGAAACCTGATCTTGTTTATACCTCACCACATAATCGACATTCTTTACCATATCCATGGCAACATCTTCAAATCGATACGGATAACCAAAGTCTCCGTATGTTGCCGCTGTAGCCACAATCGGTTTCCCAAGCTCTGAAATAATTTCTTTGCAAAATGGATCGAGCGTCATGCGGATAGCCACAGACCCTCCTTCCCCCAGCAGTTCCGATGCGAGAAGCCGGCCTTTGTCATAAACAACCGTCAATGGCCTTTGATGGTAGCTCAATAGTGTTTCTACTCTTGGATGCACCTCTTCAACATGCCGGTGCAACATCATCAGACTATCCACTAAAATGATTGTAGGGAGCTCCGGTGTTGGAATTTTAATTTTGAATAATTCAGCAACCGCTTGACTGCTGGTGGCATCGCAGCCCAAACCCCAGGTAGTATCTGTGGGATAGAGAATGGTTCCGCCTTCTTTTAATACGCTGACAATGTGGTCAATTTCAGACATAGGCAGTGCATCGGATTGGGTTTCAAAAAATTATTTCGTTGATAGTACTTAACGCGCCGTATTCAATTTTCGTTATACCCGAAGAATAAAAGATGAAATTTTAACATCTTAACGTTACTGTATCGTCACGGTGGCCTTGCCACCGCGATATGCTAAGATTCGTATTGTATGACTGATGTACTTAAAACCCTCCTTCTTTTCACCCTGGCTTTGGCCATACATTTACCGGGTACCGCCCGGCATATCATTGGTGGCGATCTGCAGTATGAGTGCGTGGGAGATGGAATTTACCGGATTACGATGATTATTTACCGGGACTGCAGAGATCAGGCCCAAATTGCTGCTCCCTTTGATGGCGATGGAGATAATACTCAAGGTGCATACATTGCAATTTACCGGGGCTCAGGATCCTCATTTTCTTTCTTCAGACAAATCATCCAGCCCTTACGGAGTCAATCCTCTATTCAACCGCCGGATTACCCCTGTCTTATTCCCCCGGACAATTTATGTGTGGAACGGGGTGAATACCGGTTTGATATTGAAATTCCAGATTGGCCATCCAGTCAGAGCTACTATGTGGTGTACCAGCGTTGCTGCCGTAATAATACCATTTCCAATATTGTTTCTCCAGGTTCGAATGGCGCTACCTACGCAATTGAAATTACTCCGGAAGCCCAGGCTACCTGCAATAATTCACCGTTCTTTAACGAATTTCCACCTACAGTGGTTTGCGTGGCCAATGACATTCAATTCGACCATTCGGCTATCGACCTGGAGGGAGATAGTTTAGTATACAGCTTCTGCCATCCTTTGCAGGGTGGTGGTCTGGCAGGGGGAGACACTGACCAGTTCGGAAATGCATCTGGCTGTGATGGTATCAGACCTAACCCGCCATGTGCCCCGCCATTTGCCAGGGTTGCCTTCAGCCGCGGCTATACCGACCAGACGCCTTTGGCCGGTGATCCGGTTGTATCGATTGATCCACAGACCGGCATTATCACGGGATCACCTCAGGTCATTGGCCAATTTGTGGTGGGAGTTTGTGTAAAAGAATACCGTGATGGCGTGCAAATCGGTGAGATTCGGAGAGACTTCCAATTTAATGTCGCTGACTGTGATCCCACCGTTTTTGCCATGGTGAAAAGTGAGGCTAAGCTGGGTGACAAAGAATTTGTCATTAATTCCTGTGGAAATAATACCATACTCTTTGAAAACGAAAGCATTATCGAAGAGTTTATCGATTCCTATCGCTGGGAATTTGATATCGCCGGACGTACTGAGGTTATCACATCTCGCGATGCCGAAGTGACGTTTCCCGGTATTGGTACTTACCGTGGAGTGATGATGGTCAATCCGGGGTTGGATTGCGGCGATACGGCAGACATCTATGTAAACCTCTATCCCTCCATCACGGCCGATTTTACCTTCGATTACGATACATGCATTGGAGGTCCGGTCACATTCCGGGATCAATCTTTTACCGGAGCCAACCGGATCGAGAGTTATAGCTGGGAATTTGGAGACGGAGGCATTTCGAATGAAAAAGATCCCCGTTATACTTACCAAAACCCGGGAGTAAATATGATCTCACTTACTGTCACCGACGATAATGAATGTGTCGATGAACAAATTTATCCTATCCGGTATTTTCCGGTTCCCCCACTGTTAATTATTGAACCCAGTAGTTTTGTGGGTTGCAGTCCAGCCAATATTTTATTTAATAATCTTTCCGTACCCATTGATTCAACTTACACCATCGAGTGGGATTTTGGTGATGGTAGGGCTGGTTCTGAGGTCTCTCCCACCCACAGCTATTCCGATTTTGGTGTTTTCAGTGTCAGTCTTGAGGTCACTTCTCCCATTGGCTGTTATACATCTGCCTCGTTTCCCCGGTGGATAGAAGTTAAAGAGTCACCAAATGCCGACTTTACTTTTTTCCCGGAAGAACCCAGCAGTTTCAATCCGGAAGTAGACTTCACTAATCAATCCAGCAATTTCATCGATCAACGTTGGATATTTGATGCCGCGGGGCGTTCCCAGGAACTGAATCCCACCTTCGTATTTCCTGACACAGGTCTGTATCAAGTAGCGTTGATTGCCATTCATGAGAATGGGTGTCGTGACACCAGCCTGCAGGAAATTCTGATTTTGCCCCGGGTCACCTACCATATGCCCAATGCTTTTACACCCAATGGCGATGGAAAAAATGACATCTTTTTAGGCAAAGGATTTACGGCCGGCATTGCTGACTTTCAAATGACCATATGGAGTCGATGGGGAGAATTGTTGTTCCTCACAGAAGATCCGGAAACCGGCTGGAATGGTACCCGGGAAAACTCAGGTGACGATCTGCCACTCGGGGTATACATTTACCAGGTAAAATATACAAACCCGAAGGGTGAACCGGTAGAGCTCAAGGGATTTGCAACATTGGTGCGGTAACTATAATTCAGCAAAAGCGAGCTTTCGCTCAGACTTTGTAAAACTCAACCAGTTTTCCATCATATCCGGCTTTAGAAACACGATCCAATAATGCCAGACGATCATCTTCCTGCATTTGCTTAAAGTTTTTAGCTACCGTTATTTTATCCTTCATCATTTGGGCATGGTCCGGACCAGTGATGAGGACACTAACCGGAAGTGACCACACAAAATGTAAAGCTTCTTCAACGGTTAATATCTCGGGCACCAATTTTGGATTGTCACCTCCGTTGAAATGCCGTGTTCCACCAAAGAATCCTCCATTAGAAAGGGATTTCATCGCTAGAATTCCCATGTTTCGATCCACCAGCGTGGGAAGGACATTATTTATGAAACTCTTATAACTGGGATCAAAACAGTTGATTGGCATCTGGCACGTTTCCAAAATGTCCGTTCTTTCCAACATGCGTTGGTGGGCATGAAAATCGGAATGACCAGTAAAACCGATGAACCTGGCTTTACCACTTTCTTTAGCTTTACGAGCCACTTCGAGTACACCATTAGCGATCCGGTCATCTACATCCTTGGGGCTGGTAACGGCATGTATCTGCCAGAGGTCGACGTAGTCGGTCTTCATCCGGCGCAGCGAATCCTCCAGGTGCTGTTGCGCGAGTTTTCCATCCTTAGCTGTCGATTTGGTCATGATAAATGCCACGTCCCTATATTTGGGTACCAGGTATTTGCCATATTTTTCTTCAGCGCCCCCCTTGTTGTAAGACTCCGCATTGTCAAAGAAACGAACGCCGCCCTCTAATGCAGCTTCCAAAATGGCCTGAGCAGTTTTTTCATCAGATTTTCCAATATGGGCACCACCTACACCGAGCATCGTTACATCTACTCCTGTTTTCCCCAATTTTCTTAGAGGTAGGAGATCACCCAAGCGATCCTGATTGTTGATGGGTAATCCATGTATATCTGTGGTTACCACCATCAATCCGGTGGTCGCCGTCGCCAGCGTTTTTAGAAATGATCTCCGATTTCTGGTTGTCATAAATTAAATTATTGCTGTTAATTGATTTAAAATTGATACGATCTAACCCTGATCATCATCAACTTAATTTCTGTACACTTAATGGGACTTTGTTAAATGCAGACTCAGGCTTTTCAACGGTAACTCCCTCACCAGGCAGTTATTAGCTCCCCGGTGATTTTGCACAATTTAGTCCTCGCTCACTAAATTTATGAAATTTAAAATTGATAAGTAAGTGTAGAGATACGTATATTTATCCAAAACGTGGATTTTTGAATTGCGCACCCAAGCTGGTGAGTAGAGAATCCGATTATACGGAATCCTTACGTTTGTTACTATCCACTGATTAGGGAATCCAAACGCAAAGGAAGCGGAATGATCGATTTGCATAGGGTTCCGGTAAAATTGATAATAGAAGATGCCAAAAATGATTGCAAAAAAAATCGATGCACTAAAAGAATGGTTTGAAAACCATCCGGGTACGATCACGGCTTTTTCAGGTGGCATTGATTCGGCTCTGGTCCTTTTCCTTTCCCATCACTTTCTGGACAACAGGGCCCTGGGTTGTATTTCCATTTCTCCCAGCCTGAAAAGAAAAGATTACGCAGAGGCGATTGAGTTCTGCGAGAAATACGGAATCCATCTCGAAATAATCGAAACCAGAGAAATTGAAGATGCAAACTACCTCGCCAATCCCTCAAACCGATGTTATTATTGTAAGTCACATCTCTACACAGATCTCACTCAGGTAAAGAAAATGTATCCGGGATACAGCCTTTTGAATGGCACTAATCTGGATGATTTTCAAGATTACCGGCCAGGACTGAAAGCAGCCACGGAACATGAGATTCTTTCTCCTCTTGCTGATTGCCATTTGACTAAAGAGGATGTGAGGGCACTGGCCAAGCATTTTGGCCTTCCCAATTGGAACAAGCCCGCCAGTCCATGCTTGAGCTCACGTGTACCCTATGGAGAATTCATTACTCCCTATAAGCTAAAGCAGATTGAAGATGCTGAATCGATCTTAAATGATCTCGGCTTTGATGAAGTCAGAGTGAGACACTACGGTAGCGAAGCCAAGATTGAGGTGCCTCCATCGGAGCTTGACAGGCTGAAGTCATGTCAGAGTGAAATTTTAGATGCATTCAAAGCCATCGGTTTTGAAACTTGCCGGGTAGATGAGGAAGGTCTGGTGTCAGGGAAACTTAACCGGGTCTTGGAAAATACGGTAAGGGCATCGTGAGCGATTTTAATATAGACTCGGACAGAAAAAAACGAGTGGGTTTTCCTGAAATTATTTACGGTGCATCAAAATCCGTGGATGTTCTATTTCAAATCCTGAACCATTATCAACAAAATGGCAACCCGGCTTTCGTCACTAAGTTGCAGGAAGAAAAGGCAGTAAAGCTCCTTGAAGTATACCCGGAAGCTTTTTTTGACAAATTATCCGGTGTCTTTTGGGTGGGGCAAGTCAAATCAGATCTAAAGGCCGGCGACATTGCTATTGTTTCCGCTGGATCTGCCGATCAGTTTGTAGTAAATGAGGCTTTATACACCTTGAGATTCCTAGGTCATGCAGCCACTTGCATTCAAGACATTGGGGTCGCTGGGCTGCATCGACTCTTAAATAAACTCGATGAGCTCAGAAGATTTAAGATTCTTATTGTCGTTGCCGGATTTGAAGGAGCCTTACCCACCGTTGTAGGAGGTTTGCTTCCACAGCCGGTTATCGCTGTGCCCACCAGTGTGGGATATGGAGTGGCCACTGGAGGTCAGGCTGCTCTGCAAACCATGTTAGCAAGTTGTGCGAATGGAATTGCTGTCGTAAATATCGACAACGGCTATGGTGCAGCCCTGGCGGCCATTCGCATATTAAACACCTTTCCAAACGCAAATAAAAACTGAATGAGCACATTGTATATTGAGCCCTTTTCGGGCTTGGCAGGTGATATGTTGTTGAGTGGCCTGTGTGGTCTGGCCAACTATTATGAGGAAATTGTTAAGTTACCGGATCTCATTCACCTATCTGATGGAAAAGTAGAGATTGATACCGTCACCAAAAATGGCATCGTCTGCAAGTATGTACGCATTATTGATCTCAATCAACAGCATAGCGACAAGCTTGATCAAACCGGTCATGATAAAATCCACACACATGAGCACAATCATGATCACCATCACCATCATGGTGAACACCACCACCCCCCTCATGCACATCGTCACCTTAAGGAGATACTGCAAATAATTGATAAGGGTCATATTTCAGAAGGTGCCAAGGCAATCGCAAAAGAGATATTCACCATAGTTGGCAAATCCGAAGCTAAAATTCACGATATGGATCTTGACAAAATTCATTTCCATGAAATTAGTGCGGTAGACTCCATCTTAGATATTGTAGGCTGCGCCGTCCTAATCGATCATCTCGAAATATCGAAAACATACTGTGATGCCATCTGTACCGGATTTGGCATGGTAAAGACTCAGCATGGATTGTTGCCGGTACCGGCTCCGGCGACAGCAGATATTCTGCTCGGTATGCCTACATATCCCGGCGACGAGGAAGGTGAGAGTGTGACACCTACCGGTGCTGCGATCGTAAAATATCTCAATCCGGAATTTAGTAGTGTAGACATCCGCCGGCAGAAGATAGCTTATGGGCCGGGGAAAAAAGATTTTGTAAGACCGAATGTGGTGCGGTTATCACTATTGGAAGAGGAAGTAAAAAAAAAAGCGCAGCCTCATCAGCATTAGTCATGCTTGAGACCAATATCGATGACAGTTCTTCTGAACTATTGGGTATGGAGTTTCAAAATGGACTGATAGAAAATGGTGCTATTGATTTTTTTCTCAGCTCGATACTGATGAAGAAGGGTCGGCCAGGCTTCCAACTCTCAGCGCTGGTCAACAAGGAAGATCTACATCGTCTTGGTGCCTATATCCTCGAACATACTACTTCGATCGGACTGCGATATTACCCCCTGGACCGAATAGTTTTAGAGAGGAACCAGTTTGAATTGGAGACTCCCTTTGGAGTTGTATCCGTTAAGGAGGTAGAGACACCATCCGGATCAAAGAGGTACAAGATTGAACATGAATCACTTCAAAATTTGAAAGAATTACATAACATTAGTATTTTAAGACTGCAGGAAGAAATTTATCCATTAATTCTAAAAAATCGTCAGGATGAAAAAGAACGACAAATCAATTGATAGAAGAGGATTTATTTCCTTGGCTTCGGCGGCATCCGTGGGACTTAGTGGCTTGCCTTTAGCGAGTGTAAAAGGAGCATCCTATGCATCTTCAAAGAATCTACCTCCGGTCGCAAAGGAATGGCGTAATAAGGTGGAAGGGATGGCTTACCGACAGCTGGGACGCACCGGACTTATGGTTTCAGAAGTGGTGAATGGTGGTGATCCGGTCCGTTCTGATAACTTCCGGCAGGTAGAAATCGCACTCGAACGTGGCGTAAATTATCTTGACATGGCCCCGGCCTATGGCAATGGAGACTGTGAGACAGCCTATAGTAAAGTCATCGATAGTCCTTCTAAGCGTGAGAAAGTGTTTATGACCACCAAAGTAAGTGGTTATCAGGGAGTTCGTGATGGGAAGTATCAAGACATTTTCAAGGGTTTGCCGGCTGAAAAGCAAAAATCAATCATGAAACGGGCAGAAGAAATGAGAGCCGAACGCTATGTGGACAAACCTGGCTACTTCTTGATCTACTGGCCCAATCAGGAAAAATCCATGGATAAGTGCTTTATATCAAATGCCATGGTAAAAGACTACGGTCATTTGGTAGATGCAAGCAAAGAACAGCAGCAAAAAATCAAGGAGAGCGTTGAAGGAAGTCTGAAACGTACAAAAACAGACTATTTTGATATTCTGATGTGTCCGCATGGTGCAAATAGTCGCGAGGAAGTGATGATTCCTGAGACATTTGCCACATTTGAAGAGTTAAAAAAGGAAGGTAAAGTGCGATTTCTGGGTCTGTCTACCCACAATGATCCCGCAGGTGTACTTGATGCGGCGATTGAATCCGGCCACTATGATGTAGTAATGTGCGCTTATAACATTGTAAATGGCGGCTATTTGGAAGCATCGATTAAAAGAGCATATGAGAAAGGGATGGGCATCATTGCAATGAAAGTAGCGATGGCCGTAGCCACGCATCATAAGAGTTTGCAACCTATCCCACAATGGCGGGTGGATAAAGTGAAACATATCGTTCCGGGAGAGCTCAAGGCACCACTTAAGGCTTACCTATGGGCTTTACAGAATCCTCATATTACAGCCGTCATTTCTAACTTGTGGGATGAGCAATTCATTAGCGAAAATCTTTCCATTGTCGGCCAACAAGTGCAACTAAACTATGGCTAGAACTCTTCTTGTAAGCAGGTCCAAGGAAAGGAATTTTAGTAGATGATTGCTCTTGAATTCTTTATCGCACCTGGCTCCGTGCGCCTTCTTTTATCGATAGAACCGACCCAATTATGCCAGCTGGCGAACTAGTACCGGGAAGAGTTTTCGACTATTTGCACCAGAATCGGTTTATTTTGCTAAAAATTACTATTTTTGCCAGCCAATTTTTAAGAGGGTGCTTTCTATCAAAATACAGCAATTATGGATGCGATAAAATTTGTACAAGAGCAGATGTTGACCAAGCAGAGCTTTCCTGATTTCAGCCCTGGGGATAACATCATCGTGACCTATAAAATAATCGAGGGAGAGAAGGAAAGGAGTCAATCTTTTAAGGGTGATGTACTTAAGATCTCGGGCGAAGGACTAAACAAGACCTTCACGGTTCGAAAAATTTCAAATGGCGTAGGCGTTGAGCGCATCTGGCCTTTTTCCTCTCCTGCCATAACCGAAATCTCCATCGTAAAGCATGGTAAGGTACGCAGGGCTAAACTCTATTACTTACGCGGTTTGGTGGGCAAGAAGTCGCGCATCAAAGAAAAAAGAAATATCAAATAACAAAGATTCCCTAACCGATGTGGAAGCCCCGGAGCCCAGCTACGGGGTTTTTTTTTGCTTTTCATCAGCCAATGATTTCCTTTGTCAAATTGCATCTCGACAAAACTTCTCCTTTGATATCAATCAATTTGAAATATTATCTTCTCCAATTTAAAATTTGAATAACCGTACAGCATTTTGAGATTCAAAAAATAAACTTTTAAGTAGTGTTTTCATTGTATTAGGACATTCCTTTGTTCTGGACACCAAGTTATGAGGATTCTAATATTACTTATTCTATTGCTGGGCATAGATTATTATGCTTTTCAAGCGGTTCGTATCGGTGCACTGACTTTTCCCAAAACGGGAAAGCAGACGTTGATAGGACTTTATTTGTTGAGTTCCCTTTTCTGCTACGTCTATATTCTTGGCTCGTATTTTAATCTATTGCATAAAGATCAAGGTACTGTTTTTCTATACCTTAGGGCGCTCGTATTCATTGTATTCTTTTCAAAGTTTTTTATTGGGCTCTTTGTAGCCATCGACGATATCAGGAGGATCTTCCTTTGGCTATTCAGCCAGGTGAACCCAGGAACCGCATATGATTCCTCCCGGTCCACATTTATTAGTCAGATGGGGTTGATATTTGGTGCCCTGCCTTTTATTAGTCTGACTTATGGAATGTGGCGCAACCCGTACCGATATCAACTTCATCGGCATCAACTCTCAATTGGGGGTCTGTCCAAGAATCTGGAAGGCCTGAGAATAGTGCAAATAAGTGACATACATTCCGGCACATTTACGAATGCCCGACCATTAAAGAAAGCAATAAAAATCATCAATGACCTCAAAGCCGATCTCGTATTTTTCACTGGTGACCTGGTCAATTACTCCGCCGATGAGATGCAACCATACCTGGATTTATTTGGCGGCATCAAGGCAGAATATGGAGTATACTCAGTTTTAGGAAATCATGATTACGGCGACTATAAACAGTGGCCGAGCATTCAGGCAAAACAAGAAAATTTTCAACAACTGATACAAACCCACAAAACGCTGGGATGGGATCTACTTCGCAATGAACATCGGGTAGTAGAGATTAAAGGTGAAAAGGTGGCAGTGATTGGCGTGGAGAACAGCAGTGCCAGCCCCCGGTTTCACAACTATGGCGATCTAGCTAAGGCTACCAGGGGTCTGGAAGAAGGTCAGCTCAAAATTCTGCTTTCGCATGATCCTTCTCATTGGGATGCTGAAGTAACCAAGTCTTTTCGGGACATTCATCTCACATTGTCAGGTCACACGCACGGATTTCAATTTGGTATAGAAATACCGGGTTGGTTAAAATGGAGTCCAAGTAAATACGTTTATAAGCAATGGGCAGGTTTATATCAACAGGGAGCGCAACATTTATATGTAAATAGAGGATTTGGGATGTTGGGATACCCGGGAAGAGTTGGTATTTTGCCTGAAATTACTTGTATTGACATTTTAGCAAAAGACATAAAGACCATATGACACGAAACTGTGCTAGTTCCTTGGCAGCTCTAAGTCTCCTGATCACCATAAGTGCTTGTAAACCGGATAAGGAAGAGGCCTGGGATGGAAAGCTTTCCGGACGATGGGAATTGAATTGGGCTCAGGTGAATGATGCGAATACGGATCGATTAAGAAACTTATATTTCGTTTTTTTACCCGACACCAGTATGCAATCAAACATTCTGGGCTCGGAAGCGAATTTCAAATACAAAGTGACTGGAGATGTAATAACCCAATTGGGAAATCCCGAACTGCATTACAAAGTGATCAATACAACTGACACGACCATGACGATCGAAACTGAAATTCGAGGATCCACTTTCACTATTTACCTGGACAAGGCCAAACCTAAAGTGCCTATTCCTGCTCAATGATTTTTGTATTGGTTTCTGTGCCAGGATTGACAATTTGCGAAGTAACGGCAAGTGCACCCCGGGCGCATGCAGCGGTGATAAATGAATTTACAAACATCATCCGGGTTAAGCCTTTATGAAGTTGATTCCCTCCAAACCGATGAAGAAGAGCAGGGTGAGGGCTGGAGCCAGGAGGGAAATCCACATTAAAATAAAATACCAACGTGGCACTTTTGAAGGTTCAATCAACTCGACTACATAAGAAATGGACAGCAATACCAGGGTGATTACGCTGAATATGGAGCAAAGAAGGAAACCAACATGATCGTTCCAAAGATATATACTGATATATACGATCAGCTGAAAAAAGAAGATCTCTGTTGTCTGCCTTTTACCCATCTTTACCTGTCTATTTGCCCTTTGTGTTAAAGTCTGATTAAATATTGGACATATAGACTAATACTCACATCGGCACTGTTTATGCTTGTGTAAGAAAAGAAAATAAAAACTCAAATTTGAAAAACTTAAGACTTGTCTTGACCTGTCAATTGTTCCTGGTACTTACATTGATCTTGCCTGGCACTATTACGGCCCAGGATACGACTTACCGCCAACAGTACGAGCTTGAATACTCTGAGCGCATAAAAAAAACGCATATCAATGGCCGCTACATTCCCAAAGACCTCGATGAGGCGATCGTGGAGCTTGATAAAATAGTAGATATGGTGGGTAAGGCTAAGTTTAAGGCGCAACCAGAAGAGAATGCGGTTAGAAAACTTCACTTTAGCTTTGGAAAATGGCTCATTGTCAACTGGGGCTTTTATGAAGGCAGCAGATTCTCACATTTTTTAAGAAGCCATGGAGTGACCTATCCGGATGATATGGCTGCTACAGTGATGACGTGTTATCACAGACATCTTAATGGACGAGTACTTGATTTTGACTCATTAGCAGAAGCATATGCTGAAAAGAGGCAAAAGGAAGTGAGTGACAGGTTGCACAAAGGTCAGGTTATTGAGAAAAGGACCCTTCCTAAAAATTAAATAATAGATCACATTCCCTTTTCGATTTCAAATTCTCCTTGATCGATACTCTCGCGGCCTCATTGTTGCGAAGGTTAGGACTTTTCTATGCTTGCGTTAGTATTAGCACCTGATTGACTCGATATTTAGCTGTTAATCGACGAATAATTATGACTTTTTGATTTCTATAGTAATTTTGTGCGCGAAATCAACCTGAATCTATGATCTTATGTGATACCAAATTGACCACTTCTCCACTTAAGGGTATTTCAAAGAGTTAATACAGATCATTGATAAATGAAGATCACCATTAGAAAGAGGTATTGTCCTCAAAACGCCCAGAAACCCAGCCAAAGAAAATTGAGCTAAGGTTTATCTTAAAATTCCACTAATGTCGAAAAACTTATTGATTGTTGAGTCTCCGGCGAAAGCCAAGACGATAGAGAAGATTTTAGGTAAGGACTTTACAGTTAAATCTAGCTATGGTCACATTCGTGATCTTGAGAGAAAGAATGATGCTGTAGACGTAGAGAATGATTTTAAGCCCAAATATGTAATCACACCTGATAAACAAAAAGTGGTAAAAGAATTGCGTGATTGGGTAAAGAAGGTCGATGAAGTATGGCTGGCAACGGATGAAGACCGTGAAGGTGAAGCCATTAGCTGGCATCTGTGCCAGGTGCTTAAGCTGGATCCCGCCGCAACAAAGAGAATTGTATTCCGCGAAATCACTGCACCTGCAATTAAAAAGGCGATTGGAGCACCTCGTAGGGTGGATTTAAACCTGGTCAATGCACAGCAAGCACGAAGGATTCTGGACCGACTGGTGGGTTTTGAATTATCGGAAATACTGTGGCGAAAGGTCAAGGGAAAACTTTCCGCAGGCCGAGTCCAGTCAGTTGCGGTTAAACTGATCGTAGACCGAGAGCGCGAGATCATGGCATTCAATGCGGAACCTTTCTTCAAGTTGCAAGGTCTGTTCCCCGTCAAAAATGAGTACGATCGCATGGTTGATCTGAAAGCCGACCTGGACAAAAAGATCGATGATGGTACAACGGCACTTGATTTTTTGAATAGAGCAAATGGTGCCGAATTCAAAATTAATGATATCGAAGTAAAGCCCGGTAAACGCACACCTTCGGCACCATTCACCACCTCCACTCTGCAACAGGAGGCTAGTCGTAAACTGGGGTTTGGGGTTAAACGCACCATGAGTGTAGCGCAACGATTGTATGAGGCCGGACACATCACCTATATGCGTACAGATTCCACCAGTCTTAGTGAAGTGGCCATGACGAAGATCTCAGATACCATTAAGCAGGAATATGGCGACCATTATTTACAACCCCGCCGGTTCACCAAGAAGAATGATCTGGCTCAAGAAGCACACGAAGCGATTAGGCCTACGTATCTGGAAAACACAGTAGTCACTACCGATCGGGACCAACAAAGGCTCTATGAATTGATCTGGAAACGTACGATTGCATCACAAATGGCGGATGCAAAGCTGGAAAAAACGGTGGTGAAAATCGGGATCTCTACCATTCCGGAGCAACATCTGATCGCAACGGGTGAGGTTTTGAAATTTGATGGATTTCTTAAAGTTTATTTAGAAACAAGTGATGACGAGGAAGACGAGGAAAACACGGGCATGTTGCCACCATTAAAGAAAGGTCAGATTTTAACTCTTGGGTCATTGGTAGCCACGGAAAGATATACAAAACCGGCACCAAGGTACACGGAAGCAGGTCTGGTAAAAAAGTTGGAAGAGTTAGGAATTGGCAGACCATCGACCTATGCTCCAACCATCAGTAAGATCATGGAGACTGACCGTGGATATATCACCAAAGAAAGCCGACCGGGGGAAGAGCGACAGTACAAAATAATGACCCTCATGGATGGTAAGATCGAGAAGAGGTCGGAGACTGAAATCACCGGTGCAACTTCAAATCGACTATACCCCACTGATGTCGGGATGGTAGTAACCGATTTCCTTAATGATCACTTTCAATACATTATGGATTATGGTTTTACCGCTGAGATTGAAGAACGCTTTGATCATATAGCTGCAGGAAAATTTGATTGGACTAAAATGCTGAAAGACTTCTACATACCATTTCATGAAATGGTGGAAGGAACAATGCAGAACGCCAAACGCTCCCGGGGAGAGCGATTGTTGGGCATGGATCCCACAACGGGCTTGAGCGTACTTGCCAAGATTTCAAAATATGGCAAGCCAATGATTCAAATAGGGTCAGTCGAGGAAATGACGGAGGATCAAAAGCCTCAATTTGCCAACCTGAGGATTGGCCAGTCGATCGAAACCATTACACTGGAAGAAGCATTGGAGCTATTCAAATTGCCCAAGGCCCTGGGTAAAATGGATGGAAAGGACGTCGAAGTAAATTCGGGACGATTTGGTCCCTATGTCAAATACGGGGAAGATTTTATTTCTCTGGGACGGAATGTGGATCCCTTTGAAGTTGATTTTGAACAGGCCAAATCGCTTATAGCAATCAAAAAAGAGGCTGACAAGCCTATTGGTACCTATAAAGGCCAACCTATCACCAGGGGAAAGGGCAGATTTGGACCATTTCTCAAATGGAATGATCTTTATGTCAATATTCCACGGAGAATTAATCCAGATGAAATTACAATCGACCAGTGTCATGAATTGATCGAAGCCAAAGTCGTCAAAGAAGCAAATCGATACATTCACCGTTGGGAGGAAGATAAATTATCCGTAGAGAATGGTCGTTGGGGACCCTACATTAAGTATGGCAAGAAGAATTTTAAACTGTCGAAAAAGCAGGATGGCACAAAGTATTCTGATGATGAAGTTGCCGATCTAACCAAAGAAGATGTGTTGCAAATGATTGAAGATCAGGCACCAGGAACCATTAAGAAAGGAAAACCAGCAAAAAGTAAAACGGCGAAGAGTAAGCCAGTGAAGAATAAGGCGAAATAATTTAGCCGGGTAACATTTGTACTATGCCCGACGCTACTCTTTGCGAAGCTCCGGGTCCTCCCAATTTATCCGCTAGTCCAGCATAACCTGATATTAACCTCTTGCGGCCTGACTCTGTCAAAATTTCCGTGAGTGCCTTGTGTAGAGATTCTTTGGTCAGCTGATTCTGGATCAGCTCAACTACTAATGGCTCATCGATAATCAAGTTGACCAGGCTGATATATTTGACATCGATTAATCTTTTGGCAATCTGATAATTTAGGCTACCACCTCGATAACAAACCACCTGTGGCACGTGCATTAGCGCTGCTTCCAATGTAGCGGTACCCGAAGCCACCAAAGCGGCCTCACTACTATGCAGCACAAGGTTGGTATCATCACTAATGATCGATACACGCTCCCTGTCCCGAGCCCTTTGGTACGCCGTCTCTGGCACTGTCGATACCGCTGCGATCACAAATTGATAATCCTGAAATAGTGGTACCATGGCAATCATAATCTCCAACAATTTCTTGATTTCCTGCTGCCGGCTTCCTGGCAGAATGGCTATAACGGGCAGATCCGGAAGGTCATACTTTTGCTGCAGGGTTTGAGGATATTCTAGCTTTTGCAAATGGTCGAAAAGTGGATGCCCTACATAAGTCACTTCAAAACCATATTTCGCATAAAACGCCGGCTCAAATGGTAAAATCACATACATCTGGTCCAGTATGTCCCTCAAATCATTGGCACGGCCGGGTTTCCAGGCCCATACTTGAGGCGAGATGTAGTAAACCAGCTTAGCCCGGATCCGCTTTTTTCTAGCCCATTTGGCTACCCGGATGTTGAAACCCGGATAATCGATAAAAATGATGTAATCGGGATCGTAATGAAGTAGATCTTTTTTACAAAAAGTGAGATTACTTAAAATTGATTTTAGGTTTTTAAAAACCTCAATGAAGCCCATGTAGGCAGTATCCCGATAATGCTTAACCAAGACTCCTCCTGCCTGTTGCATTTTGTCACCTCCCCAAAACCTAAATTCAGCGTCAGCATCTTTGTCTTTCAATGCCCGCATTAAATTAGCCCCATGCATGTCTCCTGAGGCTTCCCCGGCAATCAAATAATACTTCATGCGGCTACAGGACCGAAGAACCAAATAAGTACAACCATACTGCGACATAAAGCACGGTGGGGAAGATAACCCCCCGCATAGCACGATCCATGTATTGTGTCTTAAAGATTTGCAGGGGAAGGATATTTAGGCAGATCCCGACTAATGCGGAAGTTCGTTGTCTAAAGTCACTATCGATTGCGCCGGGTTCAATATATCCCATTGTTTCCAGGCCATCAAATAAACTCTGCAATATAAAGTACCAAAAGAGAGGCATAATGATGGCTGCCAACATACCAAACCACAGTTTATCATACTTTTCAAGACGATTTGAACTCATACTTTGATTTCTGCAAATTTTGTAAGCCCAGCTATCGCCTTATAATGGGTCAGATCGTGCATTGATGGTACGATGGAGATATAACCTTCATCCAGTGCTTTGAGATCTGTCTCTTCAGGTGAACTGCCGTTATCAAATCTTCCGGTGAGCCAATAATAACTTTTACCCCTGGGATCTTTTCCTTGCTGAAATTCTTCTACCCAGCGGGCTTCCGCTTGTCTGCATATACGCACTCCTTTTATGTCGCCCAATGGAATATTCACATTCAAAAGATTCGTTTCTCCGAGGCCGTGCTCCAGGGCAAGGCGGCATATTTCAGCAATGTAGCTCTTGCATTTGCTGAAGTCTGCATCGAAGGAATAATCCAACAAGGAAAATCCAATCGAATTAACTCCTTCCAATGATGCCTCCATCGCCGCAGATAAAGTGCCGGAATAAATG
The DNA here is from genome assembly GCA_013001805.1 of Saprospiraceae bacterium. Classification (GTDB taxonomy): domain Bacteria; phylum Bacteroidota; class Bacteroidia; order Chitinophagales; family Saprospiraceae; genus JABDMH01. The sequence continues at coordinate 20,354 of JABDLW010000734.1, forward strand.
ATGTTGATTGAAGCATTAGACCCATGATTGATGCCCGACACACACAGATCAAAAGGCCGATCTTTTTCGATTACATTCATGGCCAGCTTCACACAGTCAACCGGAGTCCCCGAGCACTCGTAGGCCCTAACTTCATCAAAAGCCTCTACTTCGTTGATACGTAAAGGCTCGTCAATAGTGATCGCGTGGCCTTTTCCCGATTGAGGGCTGTCTGGTGCAACAACAATCACTTCGCCGATCTCTCTGACAACTTCAACCAGTGCAGCCAGTCCAGGTGCGAGAATTCCATCATCATTGGTGACCAAAATAAGTGGTTGCCGGATCATCTAATCTTATATTAAAAATCTCAAATATACGTTTGTCTGCCACCAATCGAAACCAACTTGATAAAATTTCGATAAATCCTTTGCTAAATAATGGTCAAAGTTTAATAAAGCTGGCGATGCCGGTCACGTCTTCCTTAACTTGCAATACCAGCATGTAGAAACCGGGTGAAAGCATGGAAATATCGATCCTGCCCGAGCGAAGTGCGAATCTTGATACGCTCCCAGCGGCATCAACTATTTGAGCTGGTTTTTCAGCACTGCCTTTTAGGTTCAGGTATAGAAAATCGTGAGCCGGGTTTGGCCAGGTAACAAGCTGAGTAATAACCTTCTGTGTGGCCCTGGTATCAATGTCCACACTCAGATCTTCCTGGGCAAGATCAAAAGTCATAATCGATTTCGCATGAGTGCCAGCAACCAGCACATTCTCAACCGGATTATACTCTAAATCAAATACCGGGATGATTGGCATGTTAGAGCCTAGTCTTAGCCAATTATTTCCAGCATCAACGGTAAAATATACTCCCGCATCAGTTCCGGCAAACAATACCTGGTCATCATTACCTGGCAAGACCAGAACGCGATTGATTGGTATGCTGGGAAGGTTGCCATCAATGGCAATCCAGTTTTCACCCAGATTATCTGACCGGTGTAAATGCGGAATTTGCTCACCCTGCTTAAAGCCTGATTGACTCACATACAAGGTAGAATACAAGTCTGGTGAAAACTCAATGGACGTAATATACCGGTCCGGCAGTCCATTACTTCTCTTTTCCCAAAGATCTCCCTCGTCTACGGTAAAATGAAGATTGCCGTCACCGGTTCCAGCAAATAATATTTTGGCATCATGCGGTGATTCCGTTATCACTGTCACATTACTGGTGGCATCGAGGAGGACAACTTCATCCGTCAGTACACTACTGATGGGCTTAAACTCCTCTTGCGTACCTGTAGTACTGCGGTAAACCCGGTCAGTACCATAATATAAAACGTTGGGATTGTGCCGGCTCATAATCACCGGAGCATCCCAATTGATAAAGTCGGATGCGTCAATTCCTTTAGTGGCTCCCTCAAAGGATTTTCCACCATCTGACGTAACCGCCAGGCCTCCATTCTGTGTTTCCACGTAAAAAATCAAGGGATCATCGGGATGGAATAGTGTTCGGAAGCCATCACCACCAAAGTATTGCGACCAATGAGAAATATCATCCTTGTTGCCAGACAAGCTACCATTGTCCTGAGCACCTCCATAGAAAAGTTGGGGATTATGTGGATTATAAGCTACCCGATAAAACTGGGTAGTTGGAATATCTTCAATGTCCAGCCAGGAGCTGGCACGATCCGTTGATCGGTAGAGACCTCCATCTGTAGCGAGCAAAAGTGAATCAGATGGGCCGAAAACTAAATCGTGTTTATCTGCATGTACTATATCTGCGGTGAATTGATCGACCCTTTGCCATTGTTTTAATCGAAAGTCCCAACGCCAAAGTCTGACTCCCAACAGATACAAATCATGTTCATCCTGGGGATTGAGCCGGATTTTTCCAAAATACCAGCCAAAACCTCCAAAGGGACTCGACCCCATTCCACTACCGTTCTTGGTTGGCAATGCAGCCCAGTTATCACCTCCATCACTTGATGTATAAACATCTTCCAGTTCGTGATCGATATCTACATATACCGCATAAAGACGGTCGGGGTTTGACTCTGAAAGCTCGATCCCAATACGGGAGTGCTCCTGATTTGGCAGACCTCCCTCCAGCATAGTCCAGTTAATCCCTCCATTTACTGTGCGATAAATCCGTGCACCCGTTCCTGTGGTGGTAGATTCTTCGTAATTGCGTATGCGGTCCCAGGCAGCAGCGTATAAAATTTCATGATTGCTGGGATGGATCGCTATGTCTATGACACCTGTTCCCGTCCCCAGGAAAAGAATCTTCTCCCACGTTTGACCACCATTTGTTGTCTTGTACAAACCTCGATCCTCTCCTCTGAAATAAGGAATTCCCATTGTTGCGACATATATCACCTGGGGATCAGACGGACATATAATGATCTCTGAAACGATACCCACCTCTTCGAGACCCAAATATTGCCAGGTATCTCCGCTATCAACCGAACGGTATACACCATTACCCACCATGGGTATCCCGGAAATATTGGGATCTCCGGTACCTGCATACACGGTCTGTGGGTTGACGGGATCAAATGTAATGTCTCCAATAGCCAACCATGCCTGATCATCAAAAACCGGTTTCCAGGATATGCCATTATCAGCTGACTTGTATATACCGCCAGCTGAATAGCCAATCAAAATCAAATCTGAATTAATAGGGCTTGTTGCGATTGTATTGACTCTGGCACCAGCATTTCCCGGTCCCTGCGTTATCCACTCTCCTGCACTGCGATTGGAAGTCTTTTTTTTGGTCTCCAGGCCAATACCCTGTAACTGAACCTGCCATCCCTGCACATCAAAATCCCGCGACGGATAGGCGCGTTGCCAGTACAGGTGATCACTAGGCACCTGAAGTAGATCTGACTTGTGGGGCACCGGTTGCTGGCATGCCAGGCAAACAGAAAAAAGCAGAGCAGTTCCTATAAAATGTCTCATTACGAATACAAACAATAATAAATATAAGTTGTTAATTTCGTTCTATATGGCTTTTACGAGTTTCTTAATTCATTCTGAGCCCCTTTGGTCCCTTCAGTGATCTCTCATGCCCGCACTTTACGTTGATGTAGTCATTCCACTCGCAGTCAAGGACACCTATACCTATCTGATCCCTGCCAGTTTGGAAAAACAGGTACAATTTGGTGTGCGTCTGGAGGTACCATTTGGCCGCAAAAAAATTTACGCTGGCCTGGCAATTAAGATTCATACTCAAAAACCATCTTATACCACCAGAAAAGTTCTGTCAATTATTGACGAAAGACCAGTAATCACCAGTACACAATTACAACTCTGGAAGTGGATCGCAGACTATTATTTATGTGACTTGGGAGAAGTGATGTTTGCTGCGATGCCTGCTAAATTGAAGCTACAGAGTGAAACCGTGATCCGACCCGGGAAAAAGCTGGATGAGCAAATTTTTGACCTGAACGATCAGGAATTTATGATCGCGGAAGCCGTCTCAATTCAACGTGAGATTAGCATCGACCAGATTCGATCGATTCTAAATATTAAGACAGTTTATCCAATCGTAAAACACCTTCTGGATCTTGAAGTGATTGAGGTCAACGAAGAACTTTCCGAAACATTCAAACCCAAGACAATCACCGCAATTCGACTGTCCCAGGCTTTCAGGGAAGATCAAGAAAATCAGGATAAAATTTTCGAACTGGTAAAAAGATCCGATCATCAGACCCGTGCAATGTTGGTCATATTACAGCAGAAAGATCAAACGAAGATCATCAGTCAAAATGAAGTGATGCGGCTGGCTGAGGTGGGGCATAACGTAATGACTGCATTAGAGAAAAAAGGACTAATTGAACGTGTTGAACGTGTGATCAGTAGAATTCCCGGTGGTGCTGCTGGAGTTGGAGATCTCGATCCTTTATCGGAAAGGCAGGAGATGATTTTGGCAGAGATTGATCAAATCAAGGACTCAACCAGGCCGATTCTCTTGCATGGAGTCACCGGAAGTGGTAAGACACGCATTTATATTGAGTTGATGCAAAAAACACTGGCTGAAGGGAAACAAGTATTGTACCTATTGCCCGAAATAGCCTTAACTACCCAGATTGTTCAGCGATTGAAAAAATCAATCGGTGAACACCTACTGGTTTATCATTCCCGCATCAATGACCATCAACGGGTAGAGGCCTGGAAAGCAATTCTTGAATTGCCAAAAATCGTGCTGGCTGCCCGATCTGGCATTTTCCTACCCTTTTCCAATCTTGGCCTAGTGATTGTTGATGAGGAGCATGATCCAAGTTACAAACAGGAAGAGCCAAATCCTCGTTACCAGGCCAGAGATACCGCCATTGTACTGGCAAAATTACATCAGGCCAAGGTGCTCCTGGGCAGTGCTACACCCTCCATAGAAACTTTCTGGAATGCTCGTCAGGGAAAATATTTGTACTTGGAAATGCCCGAAAGATTTGGCAATATACAAATGCCGGAAATGCAACTCATCGACATGAAGAAAGGATCAAGATCAGGACATTTGTCTAACGATCTGATCGATCAAATGCGAAAAATGAAGGATGAGGGTTTTCAAACGATTTTGTTTCAAAACCGAAGGGGGTTTGCGCCACTGCTTATGTGCAGTGCCTGCGGATGGACCACAGCTTGTAAAAACTGTGATACGACACTCACCTATCACCAATACAGCAATCAGATGCAATGCCATATTTGTGGCTATCATGAAAAGCCTGCTATAAGATGTCCCGCCTGCGGCAATCCCGAACTGACACTAAAAGGCTTTGGTACCGAGATGATTGAGGAGGAAGTTAAAATATTACTCCCGGACCACAAGGTAGCTCGATTGGATCTAGACACGGCCAGAGGGAAGAAACAACTGGAGCGAATTATGTACCACTTTGAGACAGGTCAAATTGATATATTAATCGGTACCCAGATGATTAGTAAAGGTCTGGATTTTGCGCGAGTAGGTTTGGTCGGTGTAATAAGTGCTGACCATCTC
>JABDLW010000747.1 GCA_013001805.1 Saprospiraceae bacterium
TTAAATAGCCTGGAGGTTATTGAGACCGCATCCGAATATATAGCCAACCGGGAAGGAAAAGACCGGCCAGTTTTTGGTGGGGTAAAAGTAGTGGATCTACCCCCAGATACAAGGATGGAGGCGGCCAGCAAACTGGCTCCAATTTTACGGGGTTTGTGTTCCAGTGAACAGCGCATGATTGGTCATTTTACCGATGATGCAAAGGTCTTGCAGTTTATTAATTCCAATGATTTAGAAAAATTGGCACCATTGGGTACTTCTTGTCCGGATCACTTTTTACGGACTAAAATCAAACCACTGGTTATATCGCTGGATCAGGAAACGGATTTTGGAGAAGCAAGTGCGCTGACTGAAAAGCTTGAACCCTTATTTGCCCAGTATCGCGATGATTACAAGAATTATTACGAAACATGCAAGCGTGACACCAGCCCTCCGATGCGTGATCCAAATCCGGTGGTCATCTTGTGTCCGGGAATTGGCATGTTTACTTTTGCGAAAGATAAACAGACAGCCCGGGTGGCGGCCGAGTTTTATATCAATGCCATTAATGTAATGCGAGGGGCAGAAGCCATAACTTCCTATACCGCCTTGCCCCGGCAAGAAGCTTTCGATATCGAATATTGGTTGTTGGAGGAGGCAAAATTGCAACGTCAACCAAAGGAAAAACCTCTATCACGGAAAGTAGCATTGATCACGGGTGCTGCCGGTGGAATCGGCAAAGCTATTGCTGATAAATTGGCAATGGAGGGAGCCAATATTGTCCTAACGGATCTGAATGAAGATTCATTGACACTGGCAACCAAGGATTTTAAGAAAGATGTCGCCACCTATGCTGTTTGTGATGTGACAGATGACAAGTCAATTGAGCACGCATATGACAAAGCTTGCCTGGCGTTTGGAGGAGTGGACATTATCGTACATAGTGCGGGACTGGCCATTTCAAAATCACTGGACGACACCTCCCTCAAGGACTGGGATTTACTACAAGATGTATTGGTAAAAGGCCAGTTCCTCATCAGCAAAATAGGAGTGGAGTTATTACGAAAGCAAAATTTGGGGGGAGATATTGTGAACATTGCCAGTAAAAATGGTCTGGTGGCAGGACCGAATAACGTGGCCTACGGATCTGCCAAGGCAGCTCAACAGCACATGACCAGACTGCTGGCAGCGGAGTTGGGTCCGGAAAAAATCAGAGTAAATACGGTAAATCCTGATGGTGTCATCGTTGGTAGCAAGATTTGGGAAGGTGCCTGGGCTGAGGGGAGAGCCAAAGCCAACAAGATCTCAGTGGAGGAGTTGCCGGCTTTTTATGCAAAGAGAAATTTGATGAATGAAATTATTTTGCCCGAAGATATTGCCAATGCAGTCTTTGCACTCACGGCGATTTTGGATAAAAGCACCGGAAATATGATTAATGTGGATGGCGGCATGGCAAATTCATTTGTTCGCTGATTTTTAGGTGGTCTAAGCGGGTGGACCTCCCTTTAGGTATAGAGGACGAGCACGGGAAATATGATTAATGTGGATGGCAGCGTGGCAAGTTCATTTTGTACCCTGATTTTTAGGTGGTCTAAGTGGTGGACCTCCCATAGGGGATAGAGGGCGTACATAGGAAATATGATAGTTCTTGCACATATTTAGTGGGTAATTATAAAAAAGGGGAATTAATTTGACAGTCAATTTTATTAAAATAGAAGAGAATGGACTTAGACCTTATGGTGGACAAACAATAGGTAAACTACGGTACCAATGAGCAATGTCGGCCTACAGGGGTGCGGAGCGCGCCTCCAAATGGACCTTGAATTATGACCTTATCAGCCTGTAGCTCAGCGGTGCGGAGAAGAAGCAATCAGCGAAGAGAGGCTCCACCATCGAAGAAGAAAAGGATGAAGCAGCCAGGTAGCCGAACGGCTCTGATTGTGCGAGGCGGTGGGCAAGAGCGTACAGGGTGTTAGGTTATCATTCAAAGTCTTGCCCGCCCGGCATGAATGCCGATTCGGACGGGATTTTTTGCTAGCTTTTTGATCAAGCCTGCCTGAATGACTTCAGTCGGGCAGGCAAAAAGCGAAAAGAAATAATAATTAATTTTAATGAGGACCATGCATCTTTTGGGCACCCACTAAATATGAATGAGAACCAATATGATTAATGTGGATGGTGGAACGGCAAATTCATTTGTACGCTGATTTTTAGGTCGTGTAAGCGATTGGACTCCCTTTAGGGATCGAGGGCGAGCATAGGAAAAATGATTATTGTGGATATTGGCATGGCAAATTCTTTTGTGCGTTGATTTTTAGGTGGTCTAAGTGGGTGGACCTCCCTTTAGGGATAGAGGGCGAGCACAGGAATGTGGATATTGGCATGGCAAATTTTAGTACGCTGATTTTTAGGTATTAAGCGGTAATTTATTTTTGGCCGTAAATCCATCATTAATCGTCCATCTATTTGGATAATCGGTACCAGGTAAAAGGAACTAAATCATGATTTGATCCGGTAAAGAAAAGTTATGAAATGTATTTTCCTCAAGCTGGTCCTTCTGTTTTTCATCAGCCTCGCGTCGGTATACATGGCTGCTCAGATCAGTTCAGAAATGGACTTACATAAATTGGAAAACCCTATTACTGCCCAGTACCTAAGAGAACATTTATCTCCAGAGGATTCCAAATTATTTTTGACACCTGATGGTGAGCGGCGGCTGCGGGAAAAGCTCAAATCGGATTTGCGGGTCCAGAGGTACTTCTCTTATCTCAAAGATGAAGCTGCAGAGATCCTAAATGAACCTTTGCTAAAGAGAGAATTGGAGGGATTCCGGCTCCTTTTTGTGTCGCGGGATATGGTACAAAGGATGAGTATACTTTGTATGTTATACCGTCTGCAGGAAAATTCACAGATCTTGGATCGGATAAATGATGAATTGTTGGCCGTCTGCGATTTCAAAGATTGGAACCCTCAACATTTTCTGGATGTGGCCGAAATGTCTTTCGCTGTGGCATTAGCTGTTGATTGGGTGGGAAAAGCTCTGCCCAAGGAAACATTACACATGGCCAAGCAGTCCCTGATTGAAAAAGGTATTTTGCCTGGTTTCAATACGAGTGAAAAAAGAATGTTTTGGATAGATGGATCCAACAATTGGAATGCGGTGTGCCATGGAGGTTTGGTTGCGGCCGCGCTTGTGATAGCTGATATTGATCCGGAACTCGCAGCAAAAACCATCTCCCGGGCATTGGAAAAGCTACCCAACTCACTTAAAGAATACGCGCCAGACGGAATCTATCCGGAGGGCCCTACTTATTGGGGCTATGGCACGGCCTATACAATAATAGCGGCATCGGCATTAAATAGTGCTTTGGGAACCGATTTTGGAATAACCCAGAGTCCCGGTTTTATGGAAAGTGCCCTTTTCCGGTTGCAAGCCACAGCTCCATCTGGCAACTTTTTCAATTTTGCCGATTCTGGAGACAGTAATAATGGTAGTGGTTCCCTTTTAATGACTTGGTTTGCTGCCCAGACTGGTGATGGCCTATTTTTTGACCAGATCTTTTTTGATGACCCTAATAATGCCGGCAGATTTGCTGGATTGGGACTGATTTGGCTCTCGCAATATGAGCAGCAGAAAGTTAGCAAGCTACCACTCCTTTGGTGCGGGAAAGGTGTCAATCCGGTTGCTGTTTTCCGGAACGAAGAAAATGATCCGAGACAATTCTATCTCGGTGTTAAAGGCGGAAAGGCTCATCTCAGTCACGGAAATATGGATGCTGGCTCATTTGTGTTTGATTTAAATGGCGTCCGATGGGTAGTTGATCCGGGCAATCAAAGGTACTATCTGCTAAATAAAATCGGATTTAATTTGGCTGGGCATTGTCAAGATTGCCCGCGATGGACTTTGTTGACCAAGCAGAATCAGGGGCACAATACCATTACTGTAAACGAGACACTATTTAATGTAGATGGATTTGCACCTATAACAAAATTTGAAGAGGGAGGGAAACCCTATGCAACAATTGATTTAACGGACCTATATTTTGGTAATGTTGATCACTTAGAACGAAAATTTAGCAAGGAAAGTGGTCGTTCGATCTTGATCGAGGATTTCTTTGTCATAAATGATTCTACACAAAGTATTACCTGGGGACTGATGACCGTAGCAGACATAAAAATAGTCGAAGATGGTGCTATTCTAATGCAGGAAAATGAAGAGTTGAAGCTCACTATTTTATCACCAGACGATGTTAAGATTTCCATAGTTGCATTAGATCCGCCTCCAATGGAAATTGATAAGAAAATCGAAAAACTGAAGAGGATCGAAATTAGAATTCCGGCTTATACGATAAATGAAGGCGAAGGTCGCATCAAGGTAAGATTGTCGGGAGAATAGATTGAAAGAATTATATTAATTATTACTGAAGCAAATTAAGATTGGAAACAAAGTCCCGTATGATATGCCTAAGCCACATTTTGTACCAAATGAAAATTCACATTAAAAATTCCCGCACAATTAAAATGGAAATGAAATACAATGTACTCCCCTTTTATCTGGCAATGGCTTTTGTCGCGGGGGTGGGATTAAGTGGTTGCGGAAGTCAGAGTGAACCAGAAATCCGCGGCGAACTTAAGAAATGGCACCGGGTTGAAATTGTATTTGATGGACCCAATTCCAACGAATTGGCCGAAGATAATCCCTTCTTGAATTACCGTCTCGATGTGGCTTTTCGGTGTGGAGGCAAAGAATATATGGTGCCTGGTTTTTTTGCCGCTGATGGCAATGCTGCCGAAACCAGTGCTGCCTCCGGCAGTAAGTGGGTCGTGCGTTTCACTCCCGATCAAACGGGCTTATGGAATTATTATGTCTCATTTAAGAGTGGTTCAAATATTTCTGTAACTGAGATGGACGACGCGGTGACTAGTGCTGGATTTATGGATGGATTTGCCGGTAGTTTCACAATTGAAGAAACCGATAAAAGTGGGAGAGATAACCGGGCTCAGGGTAGATTAAACTATATGGGAGAACCATATCTGCAATACGCTGAGACGGGCAAGTACTTCATCAAAGTAGGCGTAGATGCACCGGAAAATTTACTTGCGTTTGATGATATAGATGCCACTCCCGATGTTTTTGAACTGAGAAAAAATTGGGAGCCCCACCAAAAAGATTTTGACCAATCCGCAGCTGAATTGACCTGGCAAGATGGAAAAGGTAAAAACCTAATGGGAGCTATAAACTATCTGGCCTCCGAAGAATTGAATGTATTTTCTTTCCTCACTTTTAATGTAGACGGCGATGACCGGAATATTTTTCCTCACCTATTGAAAGTGTCTGAGTCAGACTACGTAGAATATGCTAACGAGAAGAAAAATGTCGAAGCCTGGATGTCTAAATTCCACAATACCAGGTTTGATATTTCGAAACTGGAGCAGTGGGAACGCATTTTTGAATATGCAGAGACAAAAGGTATGTTTTTACACTTTAAGACGCACGAAACTGAAACGGACCACTTAATGGACAATGGAGCATTTGGAACGGAGGGGAAATTGTATTATCGAGAACTACTTGCCAGATTTGGGCATCATCTGGCCATGAACTGGAATTTGGGTGAGGAGAATAATCAACCGATCGATGAAGTAATAAAGGTGGCTAATTATGTATACAATCTGGATCCATATAAGCATCACCTGGTCATTCATACATTTCCGAATCAGGATGACCGGTATGGTGAGCTTATCGGTGACCAATCTCCTCTCACTGGAGCATCACTTCAACTGAGTCATCCCGAATTTACTGATGTGCATGACCGGGTTTTGAAATGGAGAGAAAAGTCAGATTCCACTGGCAAACAGTGGGCACTGGCTGTAGATGAACCGGGCAAGGCGCAAATTGCTTTGTTACCTGATGCAGAGGATATGGAGCACAATCTCGCTCGTTCTAATGCTTTATGGGGTACCCTGATGGCTGGCGGTTATGGCGTCGAATGGTATTTTGGCTATGCGAGTCCCCACTCAGATTTAACCTGTCAGGATTTTAGGAGCAGAGACCTTTTCTGGGATCAGAATCGTTTTGCCTTAAATTTCTTTGAACAATATATTCCGTTTTGGGAAATGGAACCGGCTGATGACTTATTAGGAGATTCGACCGGATATTGCTTTGCAAAAAAAGGTGAAGTCTATGTGATGTATATACCCATGCAAGCAGCGATCCCCACACTGGATTTGAGTGATGTAAATAAAGAATTTTCAGTCCATTGGTACGATCCGCGAAATGGCGGGGACCTTCAGACTGGCTCGATTCTGAAAGCAAGCGGAGGGAAAAAAGTAGATCTTGGTTCTCCACCGGATAAAAAAGAAAAAGATTGGGTAGTTCTGCTGCAGTGAGATTAAATTATTTAGCTCCTTCAAAAAATTGAGAAAATCCGTCGCCCCCTTCAAATTTTGTTACGCTGAATGATCGATCATGAAAGGAACCGCTAAATAGCCAATAAAAATGCGATAATGATTTATTCTAGAATTTAATAGTAATCCAAGTTGTTTAGAAATAATTAAAATGAAATTAGCCGCCATCGATATTGGCTCAAATGCCATTCGACTTCAACTTGTTAAGGTCTACGACGAATCTGACTTGGTTAGTTTTAAAAAATTAGAATTTCTAAGATTCCCTCTGCGCCTAGGGCAAGACGTATTTAGTGCTGGTTCGATTAGTGATCCGGTCATTGACAAGTTTGTAAAACTAATGATGACCTTTAAATTATTTATAGAACTTTACGAGGTGCAGGATTATTATGCTGTAGCCACTTCGGCCATGCGTGAAGCTAATAACACACTCGAAGTAAATCAGCGCATTTTATCTGAGACTGGCCTTAAAATTAATGTGATTACCGGTGAGACTGAAGCTCAAATATTAAATAAAGCCATTATTCCTTACTTGCACGAAGGTAACTACGTTCATATCGATGTTGGTGGTGGGAGTACAGAGCTCAATTTAATAACTAGAGAGCAGCTTATTCATAGTCAATCTTTCAAAGTCGGTTCAGTGAGGCAATTGTCTCCTGAAAAACGCTCAGAAGTTTTTTCCGATATAGAGAAATACATCAGGAGCTCTCAATTTTACAGATCGGGAAACGTTATTGGCATTGGTACGGGAGGAAATATCAACCGATTATACAGTCTTGCCAACAAGGCCAATAACAGGACATTGTCCCTTGCTGAGCTTAAGGCACTAAGAGCTTACGTAAATGAATTTACCTATGAGCAAAGAATGTCGATATTGAAAATGAACCCGGACCGGGCCGATGTGATTATTCCAGCCTCGGAAATCTATATCAAGGTACTTAAGACAATGAAGAGCGACCAAATACTAGTGCCTCAGGTTGGACTAAAGGATGGTTTAGTATACGAGCTTTATGAAAGAACGGCACTTAAGAAATTAAACAAGATCGAATATTTGGGTTAACAATTTGCTAGTTCTTTAAAACCGAATTGAAAGACATAATATATAATATAACGATATTCTACCATGCTACCAGTATGGAGC
>JABDLW010000749.1 GCA_013001805.1 Saprospiraceae bacterium
TAATTTAACACCTTTGCTCTGAGATAGACACATCCTCATCCTGTTACTGGCCCTGTAGTTCAACGGATAGAATAGGAGTTTCCTAAACTCTAGATCCAGGTTCGATTCCTGGCGGGGCTACTAAAGAAAAACTGGTGCGGCCCTCATACCGATTCGACTTATAACCTTCTAATACCACTGAAACGCAAAATACATAGCCTGTTCGTTTCCGGTATTCTTAATGGCATGTGGTACATTGGCTCCGGTAAAATATACATCGCCTGCTTTCGCGGAATAGAGTTCATTGCCGATTTCCATTTCTGTGGTTCCAGAAATCATTAGAATGATTTCCTCAGCTTTGTGTACGTGAGGCTCATGACTTTTAATTCCCGGGTTTAAATTGGTGACATGCATTTCATAGTAGGGGCACATGGTAGTGGACCGGTTAAAAAAACTGCGCACACCGCCCCGGTCATGCGGTCTGTAGTCGATATCTTCGAAGTCAAAAATCATGGGACCTTCCTGCTTCTTTCCCCGCGTTGGATCCGGATAGCCACGAGATTCGTAAATCATCGTATAAAATGCTGCGTCTTTCGACATACACTCTACGATCCCTTGTTCTCCGGGCAAGACAATCGCAACACTATTAGCTCCAACGGTCTTTACGGCATTGCCAATCGTAATTTTGAGGCTACCCTCTTTAACTATGATGATTTGTTCTTTTTCGCCAGAGAGCATTTTAACCGGTGCATCTGAACTTTCTAAGGTCACCACTGTAAATTCCACGCGGGAAAGGTGAGTGGACTCGCCAGATATCAATGTCGCATCAGTCAACGGATCAATTAATGGATAAACTTTAGATTCCAGTCTGGTAGGTACCACGTCAGACCAGAGCCAGGTGAGGGATTGCGGAAAAATGGAAGCACCATGATGACCACTATGGCCTCCGGACCCGCCTACAAATTCGTAATTGTATTCTTTGAACTTTAAAGCGGCCTCCATTTGTAAATTCGACAACCACCAATTGCCGTGTTCATTATCCAGATCGTCAGAGCCGTCTTGCAAAAATATTTTAATGTCTTTTTTCTCGCTTTTGCGGATTAGGGCGGGATAATTATGACCTCCGCGAATATTGGTAAAGCTTCCGATAAGACTTAGAACCTTTTGAAAATGTTCTGGGAAATACCAGGCAACGGTAAATGCACAGATTCCACCGGATGATATGCCGCAAATAGCGCGCATCTTCGGGTCGTCAGATATTGTATAATTTTTCTTAATCTCAGGAATGATTTCTTCCAGCAGAAATCTTCCATAGGTATCAGCCATTTCGTCGTATTCGATGCTGCGATTCGTGACCCGCCAAGGACTCTCCGGTGGATTGGCCGACTTATCGTGACCAGGATTAATAAACAATCCTATGGTGACGGGCATCTTTTCCTGACTGATTAAATTGTCAAACACCGTAGCGGCCATAAAATTCCCATCTTCTTTTATATAGGTATGGCCGTCTTGAAAGACCATCAGCGCAGCCGGTTTTGTGGAATCATATTGGGCTGGTACGTAGAGATAATAAGCCCTCGTTGTATTGGGATAAATATTACTATCCCATTGATGCGTCGTTACAGTACCTTTAGGAATCTGCTCGTAAACTCTTGAATCCGGCCCCAGCTCATATGGTTCCTGAGCATTTAGGAATGTACTTGCCAGAATAAATAAAGCAGAAAGAAAACTATTTCTGATTTTCAACTTGAAAAAGTTTTTATAGAAAATATCCAGCGACTCCAACCAGTGTCGCGCTTAGAAAACCGATCATAAAAATTAGATAGGCCACACTCAGATAGGTGTATTTTCGCTTTAACACCAGTCCGTTATTATACATTTCAATCATCATCTGGTCGTAAATACTGGATCTGTTAGCAAGGAGTTTTCTGGTGTTCTCCATGTATTGATCTAATGATTCATTAAATGAATAGTCAAAAAATACCAAGCTTCGCGTTTTAATTTTTCCCAGAGATGTTTTTATCATAACCGGTCGGGCGGCAATAATGGCAAGAATGCAGGCTACCAAACTAAAGACCAAAAGTATTACAAAGGGAACCAAAACCTCCATATTGTTAACCACGGGAGATCCCCCAATCGCTACTCCCGAACCCAATAGGGCAATGATCAGAGAGATTAAAATGGCACTGATGCCCACGATGATGTTTGCCTTGTTATCGGCTATCGCAATAAGTTCGATCTGATTTCTGGAAGAGACTCTAAATAACGTCTCTTTCCCACGACCCCCAGCTATTTCTTCTTTCTTCTGGTTCTTACCCGCAACAGCGTCTTGATTCATAAGCAGAATTGGTCAAATTACGTGAAGCAATATACAATATACCTGTTAGACTTTTAGCTTATTCACTAAATACCACTTCACTGGGTTGGAAGCCGATTCGGTCAGCGATCGCCTTAATCCTGGCCCCGGCGGGGATTTCAAATGGTTGGGTATAGACAGACCAGGCGTCCGGTTCTCCGCTCTCACTCCGGATTATTTTATATCCGATGGACGCACCTTCGGTCGTGCTGCTTAATGTCATCTCATTTTCTGTGCGGGTCAATTCCGGTGCCGTTGCCACTGGTTGAACACCACCGGGCCATATCTTCTCTAGTAATTCGGTTTCTGGCATCAATCCAACGTCATTAATTTCGGCCAGCCATCGATCACATTCATCACTTAATTCCTTGATTTTACTTGAGTAATCGGGGTCATTTCCTAGGTTATTGATCTCATGTGGATCGTTTTTCGTGTCAAATAATTCAAAGCGTGGTTTTGTTTCTCTAAACCAGAGTTTTTGCACTTCCGTCAATGAATCTACTTCACGTAAATGATGCAATTCCTGCATGATGGGTTGTTGATCCCGGTATTTTACATGCAAGAACATGGGTAAATCTGGTTTGTAATAGCGTATATATTTATAACGGGCATCTCGTACGGCTCTGATGCAATCGGTCATGCCGTCAAAGCGATCAGCGGCAGCATGGATGTATTTTCTTGGTTCTGCAGGTTGGTGTTTACCCAGAAAATCCTGTCCATCCATGTAATTTTTAGGAGCTAAGCCAGTCAGGGATAGAACGGCGGGTGCCAGGTCTATAAATGAGGCCATTCTATCGTCTCTCTGGCCAGCGTATTGCCGGTTGGGGAACCGGACAATCATCGGTACTTTTAGCCCACTGTCATACAACAATCGTTTTTGTCTGGGTAGTGGACCACCGTGGTCGCTATACCAAAATATCACCGTTTCTTCCAACAAACCATCTGCTTCAAGTTGATCAAGAATTTCGCCAACCTGTCGATCCATTTCTATGATATTGGAATACATTCTTCTGATGTCACGCCTGCCTACTCTGTTATCCGGCAGGTAGGGAGGTACCGGAACATCGAGATCTTCGTCTACCAATAAAGGATCATCAGCCTTACTCCATATACGTGATTCATGTGTCACTTCAAAATTAAAAATGGCAAAAAAGGGCTGTCCTTCGGCGCGATTCCTCCAATGGGCCGTACGGCTGCTCTCATCCCAAGCTGTGACTGTTTTCTGAAATTGGTAGTCTTCCTTCGCATTATTGGTGCAATAGTATCCATGCATCCTTAACCACTCACTCATCATGCGAGTGCCGGACGGTGGCATTGCTTCATAGGGATGTATCCCTGCGGGGAAGTAAAGAGGATTACCACCGGTACGCATATGCCCGGCTGCAATTCTGGTGGGGTACATGCCAGTAGCAATCGAAGCGCGCGCCGGAGCGCAGACTGGTGCACCGGCAAAAAAATTGTCAAAGCAGATCCCTTCCGCTGCCAAACGACTGAGATTCGGAGTTTGAACCGTACTGTCGCCAAAAGAGGGCAGGTAGCAGCTAAGATCTTCTGCAACCAACCAGAGAATATTTGGTTTTTCGGGCAATGAAAGATCGGTATAATGACCAGACGGATCCGGAACCGGTTCAGATTTTTCATTTTCACAGGCACAACAAAAGAATAGGATATTGAAAATCAGGTGTAGTCTGTAATTTCGCATATAGCTTTGATTTATGGCACTAATTTGATGAATCCACCATCAATGGGATAATCGGACCCCGTGATGAAAGACGCGGCATCGGAACACAGGAACAAGGCGAGATTGGCGATTTCTTCCGGTGTCCCCATCCTTCCAATCGGTTGGGTTTTAGACAGATTATCAAACATTTCCTGCTCCCGGCCAGGATAGTTCTTCTTCAAATAATCATCCACAAAAGGTGTATGTACTCTTGCCGGAGAAATGCAATTGCATCGAATGCCATCGTGTATATAATCCAGGGCTACGGAATACGTCATGTTTAGCACCGCACCCTTGGTCATAGCGTATGCAAATCGATCAGGTATGGCCACCGAAGCAGCCACGGAAGCCATATTCAGGATGACACCACCTCCGTTCTTTTTCAAGTGCGATATGGACGCATGCAGGCAATTATATACTCCCTTTATGTTGATCGTGTAAAGCCGGTCAATATCAGCTTCCGACGTCTCTTCCAGGTTGCCGACAAAACCGATGCCGGCGTTATTCACCAGGATGTCAAGTTTGTCAGACGCACAAATGCCGTCAATAACAGTCCTCACGGCTAAATGGTCTGATACATCACATGTATGGAAAAATAATCTGTCTGCATAGTGATCGGTAGATTTTCCTGCTTCCCCGCCTTTTTCCTCTTTGATGTCCAGAATATGCACGATAGCTCCATTTTCCGCAAACTTGTGGGCAATGCTTTTACCAATACCACTGCTGGCACCGGTAATGATGGCTGTTTTCTGATCCAATTGAAATGCACTCATTGCAAATATTTTAGAACACCCGAAAATAGGATTAATCCGGGGGAATTCTTTAACTATCGCGCAGGTATTAAAGCTATTTAAACGTAAACTAAGCTGGCTTTTCTGTGATTATTTTCGGAGGCATGCCGGCAAATCTCCTACCAGACTTCAGCTCTGTTTCTTTCTAATAAGATTAACAACTGCATTTCATTTTCCCCAGCCCCACAACAGATTTGACTGTAAAAACCAATGCGTAATAAAGTAAATGAATGCCTTGGAAATAAAAAGACGGCGTGCTAAGTAAAATTAGCACACCGTCGGGTTGTTGCCCTCAAAACCGTTTATTCTAGTAGGAGGAAAGAGCAGACTGCAAGCTTTGGAGGGCTTACAATCTGCTCGTACAATATCTTAATTAGTAATTAATAAGTTTTAATTATCCTCTTGTGATCTACCCACTCGTTAATCTTCATTTTTACAATGTAGGTTCCGGGAGGCAGCCGTTGGAGATTGATCTCTTGCCGGTTTAATCCGGTATAAACTTCAACAGTAAAATTGCCGACCTCTCTACCCAGC
>JABDLW010000383.1 GCA_013001805.1 Saprospiraceae bacterium
GCTATATGCGACTTTCCAGGAAGAATGGCACAATCCGCTTTTTCACCATGCGGTTGCGATAGAAAAACTCCAGCTCACGGCTGCCGGACGGGAAATACAAAGACACAATTTGGAACTACCAGTTAGGATGTCCATGGATATCCGCGGTGAATTCAGTATTGAGGAAGTTCAAGCATTGCAAAAGAAGCTAATGCCAAAAATGGAAATCAGCGAGGTAGAAGGCATGATCGCCTTGGCTGCTCTTGAAGAAACTCAAATTAAGCGCTTAGACGAGGCCATTTCTAATACGGAGGATATCAATATCATTATTCTCTATGATCGCATCAGAGTTTCATCAAAAAAGCACTTGATTGCTATTTGTAAAGCTTTGGCAGAACAAGATATTCCATATCATCCGGTTACGTTGACGGAAAAGGAATTGGAAGATCTTGTGGATACTGTCCTGTAGTTTAGGTGGATTGCCCACGGGCGTAATGCTTAGCAAGCCAACTGTTACCGCGTCCAGGATGAGGATGTCAGGATAAATCTATATTTCAATAACCTAATCATCGAGGAGGAATGTAGATTGACAATCTGGATTTTTTGCCGTGTACCGATTTTTCCTTTATTTAAGATGCGCATTGAAATTGAAGCTTATCCGATCTTAATTATTGGAAATGCATTTATAGCGTCAAGAGCATAGGAGCAAAATAAATTGCAGTAAGATCATACCGTCCAAAACGCAGGAATACCAATAGTCATGTGAACGCTGATTAATTAATGCCACCACAGCAATGGTTACAAGATATGAAATGACAAGTGCAACACAATATCTAAAGGAATAGAAAGCATGCTGTTCTAATATTATCACGAGGAATAGGGAGCAAATCAATAACAGAGTAGACAATTGCTTACTCCTCTTTACGCCAATGGAGCCAGGAATGGTTTTGATCTTATGCGACGAGTCAATCTCCAGGTCACGAATATCAAACGGTACCGTGATTGCAATAATGAAAAACAACTTTTCAAAAATCAGGAGAAACGTGGTTAAAACTTTTTCCACATCCATTTGAATCAAAGGAATACAAATGCATACCCATACCCATACCATTGCCACCACGAAGACCTTCGCATAATCCAGGTCCCTGAAGCGGCGTCTTTGCCCAAAAACGGGAAGAATATAAATACTCGATAGGATTGCTGGTATACCCAGGAGGATAAGTGTATTCACAGGTAAGAATAGTGCCATAGTCACCATGCCGATAAAAGCCAGGCCGGTATAGATCAAAATGTGATTCTGGAACTTTAAAATCACGGAAACTCTCCGGTTTGGAATCGTCCGGTCTAATTTTGTGAAACCGATGATGCGATGCAGGGAATAGACGAGCAGAGTTGCGAAAAAAATAAAAATCGGAAGGGGTTCCTCCCAACGAAATTTGTCAAAAATATAAAAGACCTGATAGGTCAGGGAAGCAGCACAAATAGCGATAAAAAAATGACTATACAGCAGGAGGTCGATCGCCTTATGTAAGAGATTACCTTTTATACCATCTTCCGGCACAATAAAGTTGTACTGCTAAAAATATTTAAAATTATGATCACCTTTGATTTTTAGTAGTGTTTCATAAATTAATTTAATTAGATTTTCAACATCCTCTTTATGTGCCATTTCAACCGTAGTATGCATATATCGTAAAGGCAGAGAAATCAATGCCGATGGAACGCCACTACTGCTGTATGCAAACGCATCGGTATCCGTACCAGTGGACCGGGAAGAAGCAGCCCTTTGAAATGGGATTTTTTTAGACTCAGCCGTTTTAATAATTAATTCCCGGAGAATATTATGCACTGCCGGTGCATAGGTAAGTGAAGGACCCTTTCCGCATTCGGTGTCACCGTGTTTCTTGGTGTTAATCAAGGGTGTATTGGTATCATGGGTCACATCGGTGATGATGGCTGCATTTGGCTTAATTCGATGGGCAATCATTTCCGCTCCCCGCAGCCCTACTTCTTCCTGCACTGCATTCACGACATAGAGGGAATACGGTAGTTTTTTCTTTTTCTCCTTGAGTAGTCTGGCGACTTCAGCGATGCAAAAACCGCCGATGCGATTGTCAAGTGCTCTACCTACATAGAATCGGTCATTAATCATTTCCAGGGTGCTTCCGTAAGTGATGACGCAACCCACATGTACCCCCATTTCAAGCACTTCATCCTTGTCTTTTGCTCCGACATCAATAAAAATATTTTCAATAGCCGGAGAAAGGTTGCTGTCCTTACCACTTCGGGTATGAATCGCGGGCCAACCAAAAACACCACGTACGATTCCTTTATCCGTATGGATGTTTACTCTTTTTGATGGCGCGATTATGTGATCTGACCCACCATTGCGAATTACATGAATAAAGCCTTCTTTGGTGATGTGATTTACAAACCAGGAAATTTCATCGGCATGAGCTTCTATGACTACTTTAAAATCTTTTCCCGGATTAATCACGGCATAGGCAGTACCATAATAGTCACTGTCCCATTCGTCGGCAAATGGTTTAATGTATTCTAGCCATAATTTTTGACCACTGACTTCAAATCCTGTCGGTGAGGCATTGTTTACATAACTATGCAGAAATGTTTCGGATGCTTTGGTGATGATTGCCATATTGTGCTTTGACAAGTGTTAATTAATTTGGTTTCCACGATCCCGGAGATTTTCTCCACCTGGATAGTAAATCGAGGTCGTCGTAGTCGACATATTGCAGTTCCTGAGCTACGGAAATAAGGGTCGTATAATCGGTCAATGTGTGGACCTCAATCTCATTGCTTTTAAATTTTTTGGTCGAGTAGTCCAATTGGTAGGTGAAAATGGCCAGGAGGCCAGTAATGTTAAACTCAGCATCCTGCAGCGACAGAATGGCTTCCATACTACTTCCTCCCGTACTGATCAAATCTTCTATAACCAGTACATTTGATCCTGGATTCATCTCACCCTCTATCACATTTTGCCTGCCATGTCCTTTGGCTTTATTTCTCACGTAGATAAAGGGCAGCCCCAGCGCATCGGCCAAGATCGCTCCATGGGGAATTCCCGCAGTGGCCACGCCAGCTACACCGTCGAAAGGGGTGAATTGGGAGGCCTGTGATATCAGGGATTTTTTTATTTCATTGCGTACATAGGGATAGGATAGGGCAATCCGGTTGTCACAATAAATCGGTGATTTTATACCCGAAGCCCATGTAAAAGGATCCTTCGCGTTTAATTTAATTGCTTTTATTTGTAGAAGAAGCTGTGCAATCCACTTAGCACTATCCATAGGCTTTCTAAAAAAATTGCGTAAATGTACAAAATCTATATCAATGGAAATTGTCTGCTGATTGCAGACCATTCTTCTGTTTTATCCGGTGCAAACGATCACATTAAAACAGTCCCTTTTCTGGGAAATCACAAAAGCTTGCTCAATTATATAGACAAGCTCGAGAAGAGCCAGGAACAACTTAGCATCGCGTTATTGACACCGGATCCTGCCCAATTGTTTATGATGGCCAAATCGTTGTACAAATCCATTAAGGC